>NZ_JBSFVR010000514.1:0-3926 GCF_053592415.1 Streptomyces sp. NPDC002690
CATGGTGAGCAGCACCGGCACGGCGACGTTGTACGGGAGGTTGGCGACGAGCGCGGTGGCGGCGAGCAGCGTGCAGTGGTCCGGGGTGGTGCGCGGCGTTCAGGGGATGACGATGACGGGGCGTTGCGCGCGGCGGGCGAGACGGCCGGCCACGGACCCGAAGATCCGGCCCACCAGTCCGTGCGTCGACCCGACGACGATGGCGTCGGCGGCATACTCGCGGCCGACTTCCTCCAGTTCGTGACAGATGTCGCCGCCGCGCTCGACCAGCACCCACGGCACCTCGGAGAGATATTCCGCGCAGGCGAGTTCGAGACCGAGCACCTCGGTGCGGTGATCGGGCACGTCGACGAAGACGGGCGGTTCGCAGCCTGCCCAGACGGTGGTCGGAAGCCGGTTGGCGACGTGCACGATGATCAGTCCGGAGCCGGATCTGCAGGCCATGCCGATCGCGTAGGCGAGGGCGCGCTCACTGGACGTGGAGCCGTCGAAACCGACTACGACACCGTGCCGGAAGGCCGGGTCGCAGGAATGACGTGTTTCTTCGACCGTCAGAGGGTCCGACCCGTGGTCGGTTACCTGCTTGCGGTCTGCGGGTTCAGGGGATTCGTGACCGGCCATCGGTATCTCGGCGAAGAGAGTCCTCGTGAGGAGGGAACGGCTAGGGGGACGTACTCGACTGCGGGGCGCGGGTGTGCGGGACTGTGGACTCGTGCCCGAAGACCACCCGGGACCGCGACCCGACGACGGTTGTCCAGGGCTGTCTACCCGGGCTGATGTCGGGCCCTTGTCCGGGAATCATCTTTCCAACCCTTTACCCCCAAGGGTACGGCGCCACTCCTCCACTGCCCAGACCGCCGCAAAGCGCGTGACGCGCTTTGGGGGAGCATGCACGAGGCGAGGGCGGTTGGCAATGCCGGTTGCCCTCTACACGGAGCGTTCGACGGTCGCCGACGGCGGTCGCCCCGTTTTTCCGACGCGTCGGTATGGGCCGCGGAGCGGCTCCGACCCGCGGCACTTGCCTCGTACTGAGCCATGAAACGCCCCCTGTTGGCCATCTCGGGCCGTCGGCGGGCGGGTTGTCGCGCCGGATTGCACTACCGGAGCGCGCGCGTGACGACCGCCGGCTTCCGACGCCGCCCCGCCGCTCCGCACCAGGCCGGGCACGAGCGCAGGAGGGCGCACGAACAGGCGCACCCGGCGCAAGCGGATTCCTCGCGTGCGCCGGTGAATCCGTTGGCCCACCGGGCTCGTGCCCGCCCACCGGCCCGCCTCCGCCCGCGCCCCCGGGAGGCGGTCGCCGGCGGAGCACGCGTCTGTCGGCGGGCGTCCTCGCAGGTGCGCGAGGGGCGCGATCAAAAGCGTCCCGAGTGCGCGGGTAGCGCGCCGGAGCATGACCGAATCGCACGCACGCGACCGTCGTTTTTGAGCCAACTTCACATCTGCGCCGAAACCTTGGCGATGTGCCCCTCATTCGCACTTGTCACCTGGCAGGAACGGACCGCGCGGTACGCTTTCACCCGACGCGGACGGGCCATGATCGCAACGCGCACTTCACAGTGCCGCTCGCGAGTGGAACGCTTCGTGATCGAACGCTTCACGCCACGTTGCCTTGTCGACATTGAGCCGGTGAGGGAACGTGTCATTTCGGCATCGCTGGACGCAGTAGGTTCGATCTTGGAATCGAGCACTGGGGACACGTGCGGCACCGAGGGGACACGTGCAGGAGCGACAGGCCTGTAGGGACCAGGGAGACGCGAACACCGAGGGGGGCTTAGCGTCATGAGCCAGGACTCCGCATCCGCAACGGAGGCCGCACGGAAGTTGGCCGGGCGGCGACGCCGGGAGGTCGTAGCCGTACTGCTGTTCAGCGGCGGCCCGATCTTCGAGAGCTCCATCCCGCTCTCCGTGTTCGGCATCGACCGGCAGGACGCGGGCGTACCGCGTTACCGACTGCTGGTCTGTGGCGGCGAGGAGGGACCGCTGCGCACCACCGGCGGCCTCGAACTCACCGCGCCGTACGGCTTGGAGGCGATCAGCAGGGCAGGCACCGTGGTGGTGCCCGCCTGGCGTTCGATCACCTCGCCGCCGCCGGTCGAGGCGCTCGACGCGCTGCGCCGCGCCCACGAGGAGGGCGCCCGCATCGTCGGGCTCTGCACGGGGGCCTTCGTGCTCGCGGCGGCCGGCCTGCTGGACGGCCGCCCGGCGACGACACACTGGATGTACGCGCCGACGCTGGCCAAGCGCTACCCGTCGGTGCACGTCGATCCGCGCGAGCTGTTCGTCGACGACGGGGACGTCCTCACCTCGGCGGGTACGGCCGCCGGGATCGACCTCTGCCTGCACATCGTGCGTACGGACCACGGCACGGAGGCCGCCGGGGCGCTGGCCCGCCGACTCGTGGTGCCGCCTCGCCGCAGCGGCGGTCAGGAGCGCTACCTCGACAGGTCTTTACCCGAAGAGATCGGCTCCGACCCGCTCGCCGAGGTCGTGGCCTGGGCCCTGGAGCACCTGCACGAGCAGTTCGACGTGGAGACGCTGGCGGCCCGCGCCTACATGAGCCGCCGCACGTTCGACCGGCGCTTCCGTTCACTCACCGGCAGTGCGCCGCTCCAGTGGCTGATCACCCAGCGGGTGCTCCAGGCGCAGCGGCTGCTGGAGACCTCGGACTATTCGGTGGACGAGGTCGCGGGTCGCTGCGGGTTCCGTTCCCCGGTGGCGCTGCGCGGCCACTTCCGCCGCCAGCTCGGCTCCTCCCCCGCCGCGTACCGGGGCGCCTACCGGGCCCGCCGCCCGGGCTCGGGTCCGGAGGCGGGAGCGGTCGAGGCCGTGGTGCCGGCGCAGGTCTCGTCGGCGGCCCGCAGGATGCCGGGCGGTTCCCCCGGACTGGCCGCGTTCGCGGCCTCCCCGGGGACGCCGGTCCTCCCCGACCGTCCGGACCGGGGCCCGGACGGCTACCCGGGCGGGCGCCCGGCCCTGCCGGGACAGCGGAGTGCCCCGTAGGGTGGGGCCCATGAACGACCGCATGGTATGGATCGACTGCGAGATGACCGGACTCTCGTTGACGGACGACGCACTCGTCGAGGTGGCGGCTCTGGTCACCGACTCGGAGTTGAACGTGCTCGGCGAAGGGGTGGACATCGTGATCCGCCCGCCGGACGCGGCCCTGGAGACCATGCCCGAGGTGGTGCGGCGGATGCACACCACCTCGGGCCTCCTGGACGAGCTGGCCGGGGGCACCACCCTGGCCGACGCCGAGGCCCAGGTGCTGGCGTACGTGCGCGAGCACGTGAAGGAGCCGGGCAAGGCACCGCTCTGCGGAAACTCCGTCGGCACCGACCGGGGCTTCCTCGCGCGCGACATGCAGGCGCTGGAGGGTTACCTCCACTACCGCATCGTCGACGTCTCCTCGGTCAAGGAGCTGGCCCGGCGCTGGTTCCCGAAGGCCTACTTCAACAGCCCGGCCAAGAGCGGCAACCACCGGGCGCTCGCCGACATCCGCGAATCCATCGCGGAGCTGCGCTATTACCGCGAGGCCGTCTTCGTGCCCCAGCCCGGCCCGGACTCGGACCACGCCAAGGAGATCGCCGCGCGCCACGTGGTGCGCCCCGAGCAGTAGCCGCGCCCGCGCGGAACCCCCTGTTCACGGGCCCGGGAGGGCCCGTGGGCGGGGCTGCGGAGGGGGTCGCGGAAAGGTGGCGCGAGCACCCTCGAAAACCCTGTACACTTTTTCTCGGCCGGTCGGAAACGCCCGGACGAACATGGTGGGTATAGCTCAGATGGTAGAGCACCTGGTTGTGGTCCAGGATGTCGCGGGTTCGAGTCCCGTTACTCACCCTTGAAGCAGAAGGCGGACCGCATCACCTGTAACGAGGAGAAAATCAGAGGGCTACGAGCCCAACCCCCCTTTCACTCTTTCCGGTGAG
>NZ_JBSFVR010000515.1:0-3906 GCF_053592415.1 Streptomyces sp. NPDC002690
CGCGCCAGACCGAGCAGCGACTCGCGCTCCGCCTCGTCCGCGACCCCGTAGAGCGTGAGCAGATCCTCGATGTCCCTGGCCTTGCGCCCCAGAAGGCCGGAATCGCGCTCCCGGGGCGAGTGCGATGCCCGACCGGGCCCAGAACCGGTGGTACGTGAAGGCCGGGGCGTCGAAGCGGTGGTAACCGGCGCGGGTCTCCGGCACCGCGATCCGGCGCCGGCCTGGCAGTGGTCCCCCGCGCCGTCGGGGAACCCACTGTCCTGCCCGCCCGGGACCAGATGCCGCTCCGGCCGTTCGCGAGCTGCTCGTCCCCCGCCCGCTGGTACGTGAGGGTCCAGTCGTCGAGGGCCGTGTCGCCGCGGTTGGTGAGGGTGGATACGGCGGGGCGGCCCGAGCCCCGGTCATCGGTCTTGTGGCCGGCACGGGACTGGTCGGAGGCCGCACGCGCCCGCGTTCCGGCCACGGCCGGCACCTCCGGGGGAGGGAGGAATGCCGTCGCGAGCGCGGTCCGCGGCCCGCGCGATCGCGCTCCGCTTTTCCCGGGTCTCCCGGGTCCTGTCGATGCCCACGTACTTCGTGCGCGTCCGTATGGCATGTGTGGGTTCCTCCTCTCCGCTCTGACGATCATGGTGGGTATGCAGGGGGTGTGCGGGAATTGAGCACAAGCCTTGAACTGGTGGGAGCGCTCCCAGCATGGGGAGACGGAAAATCGGAGTCAAGACACTTGAAGAGTCGAATAAATTCGATTGACTGAGTGCAGAACTGGCCTGTTGACCAACATCAGTTGACGCTCTAACGTCATGGCCGACCAGTGGGAGCGGTTCCATCAGTCGGTGTGCCGTAGGGGGCACACCCGGCCTGACGGAGTCGTTCAGGCAGCACCCTCCACTTTCCGTCCACATGCGCAGTACGTGTGACGCCTGCTCCACGGAGCGGTTCTGGCCACGGCCGGCTCCATTGCCGGACCCGCGGCCCGGGCCTCCCCGCACGGTGGACCACACCTTCACCGGCCAACGGCGGGCGGCTTCCGGAGGCCGCCGGACTGACCGACTCGGCTTCTCCAGAGGCTGGTTGGTCTCTCGGCCTCGACTTCTGCCCGGCGACCGGGCGGCGGCTCGGGGCCGGTACGTCCGGTGGGCGCGGTTGCCGGCGGGAGCTCACCGCGGCCGACGAATCCAGGAACGGTTCGCTCGCAGCGGGTGCGAGCGCCCCGGCCGGCTTCACCGACAGCGATACGGCGCTGAACACGGCCCCGAATCAATGACGTTCACACCCTGCGGCACTTCGCCCATCCGGAGCCGACCGACTCCACGGATCTTTACCCCGCTCCGGCAGACCCCCTCGATCCCACGACCCCCAAAAAACCCACAGGCCCCACAGGTCCATCCGTCCGTGCCGTCTCGGAACGTCACGTCGGCACTGTCCTGATTCCCCTGAAAAAGGAGCACCGGCTGGACCTGGAAAAACCGTCCGCGACATGCGGGAACCAATGGTGCCGCACCGTCGGACAACTCGTCCTGAGTACCGAGAACCACGGTATTACTCCTTGACGGAATGGCACCGGGCCCCTGACCAGCTCGGCGAAGTGCGACACCCGCGCGGGCGCGAGCTGCCGAAATGGCCCGCCACCGCGACCGCACCGCCGCCGAAGTGCCTTTCTTTTCCGGCAATCGGGAAAGCGCGAAATCTGGCAAGAGCATCTGTCCCCGCCGCTCCGCCGGCCGGGTCCCGAGTTGTTCGGCGACGGCGGACTCGCGCACCTCGGACGGACCTGGACCACGTGGGACTGCTCTTCGGTCCGTCTTCGACCAGTGATGACGACGGCACACCCGTCGTGTACGGAATCGGGCCGCGGGGCCACCTGCTCGCCCTCGACCCACCAACAGGAAACGGAATTCTCATGAGCCGCACCACCATGTACCGATCACGGACCGCACTCCTCGCGGCGGCAGCCCTCGTGGCCGCCGCCGGGACCGCCGCCGGGCCCTTCTCGGCCTCGGCGGCCGCCGCCCCGGCGTGTTCCGTGGACTACAAGATCCAGAGCCAGTGGAACGGTGGCCTCACCGCCGCGGTGACCGTGACCAACAACAGCGCCGCCGTCTCCTCCTGGCAGTTGGAGTGGTCCTTCGCCGGCTCCGAGCAGGTCAGTCAGGGCTGGAACGCCACGGTGACCCAGAGCGGGTCCGCCGTGACCGCGAAGAACCTCACGTACAACGGAGCGCTGGCGACCGGAGCTTCGGCCTCCTTCGGCTTCAACGCGTCGGGCAACGGCAACAGCGCGGTGCCCTCGACGTTCAAGCTGAACGGCGTCACCTGCAACGCCGGGGCGGTCGACCCGACCGATCCGACGGACCCGACCGACCCCACGGACCCGACCGACCCGGGCACCCCCGCGGGCTCCCTCGTCGACAACCCGTACGCCGGCGCGAAGGTGTACGTGAACCCGGAGTGGTCCGCGAAGGCCGCGGCCGAGCCGGGCGGCAGCCGGGTCGCCGACCAGCCCACCGGTGTGTGGCTCGACCGCATCGCCGCGATCGAGGGCGCGGGCGGCTCCATGGGTCTGCGCGACCACCTCGACGCCGCGCTCGCCCAGAAGGGCAGCGGCGAGATGGTCGTCCAGCTCGTGATCTACGACCTCCCCGGCCGCGACTGCGCCGCGCTCGCCTCCAACGGTGAGCTCGGCCCGGACGACCTGCCCCGTTACAAGTCGGAGTACATCGATCCGATCGCGGCGATCCTGAAGGACTCGAAGTACGCGGGCCTGCGCATCGTCACCACCGTCGAGATCGACTCCCTGCCCAACCTGGTCACCAACACCTCGGGCCGCGCCACCGCCACGGCCAACTGCGACGTGATGAAGGCCAACGGCAACTACGTGAAGGGCGTCGGCTACGCCCTGAACAAGCTCGGCGACGCGCCCAACGTCTACAACTACATCGACGCGGGCCACCACGGATGGATCGGCTGGGACGACAACTTCGGCCCCTCCGCCGACACCTTCCTGGCCGCCGCGACCGCGGAGGGCGCCACGCCCGCCGACGTCCACGGCTTCATCACCAACACGGCCAACTACAGCGCTCTGAAGGAGCCGTTCTTCACCATCGACGACTCGGTGAACGGCACCTCCGTCCGCCAGTCGAAGTGGGTCGACTGGAACCGCTACACGGACGAGCTGTCCTTCGCCCAGGGCTTCCGGAACAAGCTGGTCTCGGTCGGTTTCGACTCGAAGATCGGCATGCTGATCGACACCTCCCGCAACGGCTGGGGCGGCACGGCCCGTCCGACCGCCGCGGGCAGCACCACGAGCGTGGACACCTACGTCGACGGTGGACGCGTCGACCGCCGCATCCACATGGGCAACTGGTGCAACCAGTCCGGCGCCGGTCTCGGCGAGCGGCCGACGGCCTCGCCGGAGCCGGGGATCGACGCGTACGTCTGGATGAAGCCCCCGGGGGAGTCCGACGGTTCCAGCTCGGCCATCGCGAACGACGAGGGCAAGGGCTTCGACCGGATGTGCGACCCGACCTACACCGGCAACGCCCGCAACGGCAACAGCCTCTCCGGCGCGCTGCCGAACGCCCCGCTCTCCGGACAGTGGTTCTCCGCCCAGTTCCAGGAGCTCATGAAGAACGCCTACCCGGCGCTCTGATCCGTTTCCGGTGCCCTGGTCTCCCTCCGGCGCCCTGCCGCCGGAGGGAGCAGGACAGGTACGCACAGGAGTACGGCACAGCACGGCATGACAGCGCGGATCGTGCCGAGCCGGGCGAAATGGGGCCCGGAACGGCAGGATCCGCGAGCACGGCACACAAGGCTCCGCGGTACCTGACGGCTCACCCGCGCCGACTGGGCGACCCACAAGTACGCCGGGTACGGCAGCCAGACCGCCTCGCTCCAGTTCCGCAAGAC
>NZ_JBSFVR010000516.1:0-3898 GCF_053592415.1 Streptomyces sp. NPDC002690
CCGCCGCGCGCTTCGTCGCCGACCCGTTCGGCGAGCAGCCCGGGTCCCGTCTGTACCGCACCGGCGACCTGGTCCGCTGGACCCTGCCGGCCGGCGGCGACGGCACCCCCGTCCTGGAGTACACCGGCCGCGCCGACGTCCAGGCCAAGGTCCGCGGCATCCGGATCGAGCCCGGCGAGGTCGAGGCCGTTCTGCTGTCCCACCCGACCGTGTCCGCGGCCACCGTCGTCGTCGTCGACACCGAGCGCGGCAAGCGCCTGGTCGGCTACGTGGTGCCGCTGCGGGCGGCCGGCCCCGGCCATTCCGCCTCCGGCGCCAGCATGGAAGTAGCCCTCGACGTCGTCCCGGTCGAGGCGCGGGCACTGCGCCAGTACACCGCGGTCCGGCTGCCCGAGTTCATGGTTCCCGCCGCGATCGTGGTCCTGGACCGCATGCCGCTGACCCCGAACGGCAAACTCGACCGCAAGGCCCTGCCCGCGCCGGTCTTCGAGAGCACCGGGTTCCGGGCCCCCCGCACGCCCACCGAGGCCGTGCTCGCCGAGATCTACGCCGACGTCCTCGGCGTGGAATGGGTCGGCGTCGACGACGACTTCTTCGCCGTCGGCGGCGACAGCATCCGCTCCATCCAGGTCGTCGCCCGTGCCCGCTCGGCAGGCCTCACCCTGACCGCGCAGGACGTGTTCGCCCACGGCAGCGTCGCCGAACTCGCCGCAGTCGCCGGGCAGGCCGTCGACCGGCCGGTGCTGGAGGAGTTGGAGGGCGGTGACGCGGGACGTCTGCCGCTCATCCCGATCGGCCGGTTCCTGGTGGAATCCGGCCCGCACATCCGCCGCTACACCCAGGCGATGGTGCTCGACCTGCCGCCCGGCATGGACCCGATCGGCCTGGCCACCACCCTGGACGCCGTCCTCGACCGGCACGCGGTCCTGCGGGCCCGCCTGGTGACCGGCGACAGCGACGACACCGAACTCGACATCGACCCGGTGCGCACCGTCACGGCCACCGACCTGGTCCGCCGGATCGAACTGGCCGGCGCACCCGACGACGAGGCCGCCCTGGCGACCCTGCGCACCGAGTTCGACGCAGCCGCCGACCTGCTCGACCCGACCGCCGGCCGCCTGCTCGCCGCCGTCTGGCTCGACTTCGGCCACCGCCACCGCGGCCGCCTCGCCCTGGTCGTCCATCATCTGGCCGTCGACGCGGTGTCCTGGCAGATCCTGCTCACCGACCTGAACAACGCCTGGCAGCGGGTCCGGATCGGCCGTACCCCGGCCCTGGAACCGGTCGGCACCTCCGCCCGGCGCTGGGCCCACGCCCTGCGCGACGCTGCGCTCACCCCGGAGCGCGCCGCCGAACTGCCGCGCTGGCTGGACGCCGTCCAGGGACCCGACCCGCTGCTCGGCGAGCGCCCGCTCGACCCGGCGGTCGACGTGGCGTCGACCGTGGAACGCGTCCGGGTCGCGCTGCCCGCCGAGGCCACCGAGCAAGTCCTGACCACCCTCCCGGCCCTCTTCCGCTCCGGCGCCCACGACGGACTGCTGACCGCGCTGGCCCTGGCGGTCGCCAAGTGGCGCGAACGCCGCGGTCTCGGCGAACCCTCGACGCTGCTGCGCCTGGAGGGCCACGGCCGCGAGGAGGGCGTCGTCCCCGGCGCCGAACTGTCGCGCACCATCGGCTGGTTCGCCACGCTGTTCCCGGTCCGGCTCGACCTGGCAGGCGTCGACCTCGACGAGGCGCTGCGCGGCGGCCCGGCCGCCGGGCATGCCGTCAAGCTGGTCAAGGAGCAGTTGCTGGCCGTTCCGGACAAGGGCATCGGCTACGGGCTGCTGCGTTACCTGAACCCCGAGGCCGGTCAGCAGCTGGCCGGGCACCCCGCTCCGCAGATCGCCTTCAACTACCTCGGCCGGATCGCCCGAGCCGGGGCGGGACGGCAGGGCTCCGCCGCGGGCTGGCAGCCGATGCCCGGCGGCGACGCCCACCTCCCGGCCCTGGACGCCGACATGCCGGTCTCCGCGACCGTCGACATCGGAGCCGCGGTCACCGACGGCGCCGACGGGCCCGAGCTGCGCGCCGACTTCGGCTTCCCGACCGGCGCGATCAGCGCCGCGGCCGTCACCGAACTCGCCGAGCTGTGGATCGAGGCCCTGGAGGGCCTGGCCCGGCACACGGCCGGCCCGGACGCCGGCGGGCTGACGCCCTCCGACGTGCCGCTGGCCCGCGTCACCCAGGCCGACCTCGACGAGCTGACACTCGCCCATCCCGGGCTGTCCGACGTGTGGCCGGTGACACCCATGCAGGCCGGCCTGCTGTTCCACGCCAGCCTGTCCGGGCCCGGCAGCGACGTCTACCAGGTGCAGTACGTGCTGCACGTCCAAGGCGAGGTCGACCCGGCGCGGCTGCGCGCCGCCGCCCAGACCCTGCTCGACCGGCACGCCAACCTGCGTGCCGGGTTCGTCACCCGCCCCGACGGCACCACCCTGTCGGTGATCCGCGACCGGGTCACCGTGCCCTGGCAGTCCCACGACCTGTCCGGCGCGGCCGACGACACCGCCCGCGAAGCCGCGTTCGAGGCCCTGCTGGCCGCCGACCGCGACACCGGATTCGACCCCGCCGCCCCGCCGATGCTCCGCATCCAGCAGGTCACCACCGCCCCGGACCGGCACGACATCGTCCTGACCGCCCACCACGTGCTGTTCGACGGCTGGTCCGTGCCGCTGCTGATGCGCGAACTGCTCTGGGCGTACGCCTCCGGCGAAGACGACGAGCTGCCCCCCGCGCCCGCCTACCGCGGCTTCCTCAGCTGGCTGGCCGGCCGCGACGCCGAGGCGTCCACCCAGGTCTGGCGCGAGGCTCTCAGCGGTGTCGGCACGCCCACACTGCTGGCCGGCGACCAGGACCGCACCGGCACCGCCGACACCGCCGTCGAGGACATCGGCCAGTTCGACGTCCCACTGGCGACCGAGACCGCGCGCCGGCTCACCGTCCGCGCCGCCGAACTCGGCGTCACCATGAACACGGTCGTACAGGGCGCGTGGGCGCTGGTTCTGGCCGCGATGACCGGCCGCACCGACGTCGTCTTCGGCGCCACCGTCTCCGGCCGGCCCGCCGACGTCCCCGACGTCGACACGATGCTCGGCCTGTTCATCAACACCATCCCGGTCCGGGTGAGCGCCGACCCGGCCGACACCCTGGCCGACTACCTGCGCGCACTGCAGACCCGGCAGACAGCGCTGATCGACCACCAGCACGTCGGCCTCACCGAGATCTACGAGACCACCGGGCTGCGCTCGCTGTTCGACACCCTGCTGAGCTTCGACTCCTACCCGGGCGACCAGGAGGGACTGTTCCAGGCCAACACGCACACCGGCCTGAAGCTCACGGGCCTGCGCACCATCGCGGGCAACAACTTCCCGATGGCGGTGGTCGCCGCCGCCGACCCGGACCTGCGGATGCTGCTGAAGTTCCGCACCGACCTGTTCCCGCCGCCGGTCGCTCGGTCCATCGCCGACCAACTGGTGCGGATCTGCCAGGCTCTGGCCGACGAGCCGCTGACCCGGCTGGCCGCGATCGACCTGCTCGGCGCCGAGGAACGGGCGAACGCCGTCCTGAACCTCGCCGACCTGGCCGTCCGACCGCAGGTCCCGGCCCCCGGCGGTGACGCCGGTCCCCTGGCCGAGGTGAGGAGCGGGGCATCGGTCGTGGTCCTCGGACCAGGCCTGCGGCCGGTCCCGGTCGGAGCGGTCGGTGAGCTCTACCTCGCGGGCGAGGCGGCGGACGACGCCGCGCCGCCCGTGACCGTGACATGTCGACGCCGCTGTGCTCAAGGCGGCGGGGGCTCTGGAGGAGTTCAACATCCGTTCTCTGGACGCGATTCACTTGGCGAGTGCGATGGTCCTCG
>NZ_JBSFVR010000517.1:0-3893 GCF_053592415.1 Streptomyces sp. NPDC002690
TACTCGTCCTCGGCGCGGCTGAGCCTCACGTACACGGCCGACACTCCGGCGAGCAGTACGAGGAGGACCAGGCCGAGCGCCGCCGCGGCGCCGTACGGCGATTTTCCTGTACGGAAGGGTGGAAGCGTGCTGTGCGGTCCACGGGCGGGCGTGCGACCCGGACCGCGCGGACTGTTTTCGGTGAGCAGCGGCTGACGGACAGTGAGTGCCGACTTCCCGTTCCACGGCGGGTGTTCGCCGTCGGCGGAGTGGTGGAGCGGGCCGGTGGGCCCGTCCTCCCGTTGGTGTCGGTCATTGGGTGTGGCCCGAAATGCCGCGCGGAGGGCGCGGGTTCGTCGTTCCCGGTTACCGGCGGGTCGGTATCCGTCGGTGGCGGACAACTCGCCTTTTGATAAAGGGCGGTGGCGTTGCGAGAGCGGGGCGGGGATGCCCGTGGAAGGGCATGGGGCGATATGTGATATGAAGACCTCGGGGTGTCCGATTCAACACTGTTGGAGAGTTGGCCAGTTCCGGATCGTTGCTCGGTATCCCGATGGGAACTCCCGTCGCTCCGCGTCCACCTGCGGATACGTACGGTGGTCACACCTGTCACCAGGGTGTGACCAATAACGGACCGCGAATTTCCGTTTCCACTCGCTCTCTTGGCGGTCGGTCAGTAGCCTCTGCTCAACACTGACCATGAACATGGCCGGATCGCCGTGGCGACTTGTTGGAGACATCGATGGAGCGTCCCGCCTGGGCACCGCAAGGCATAGACATATCGGTGCCGAGCGTGTCCCGCATGTACGACTTCTATCTGGGCGGTTCGCACAATTTCGAGGTGGACCGGGAAGCGGCCCGCAGGGCGATGGAGTTCATGCCTGGTCTGCCCAAGATCATGCAGGCCAATCGCGCGTTCATGCGCAGGGCGGTGCGCTACGCGGTGGCCTCGGGCGTCACCCAGTTCCTGGACATCGGCTCGGGCATACCGACTTTCGGCAACGTCCACGAGGTCGCCCACGCCGCCGATCCCGCCGCGCGCGTCGCCTACGTCGACCACGACCCGGTCGCGGTGGCGCACAGCCGTGCGGTTCTCGCCGGTGACAGCCGCACCGCCGTGGTCGCCGCCGACCTGCGCCGTCCGCAGGAGATCCTGAAGAACCCGGAGATCGGCGAACTGCTCGACCTGGAACGGCCGGTGGCCCTCCTGCTGGTGGCCGTACTCCACTTCGTGGAGGATTCCGACGACCCGTACGCCGCCGTCGCCGAGCTGCGCGAGGCGCTCGCCCCGGGGAGCCTGCTCGTGGTCACCCACGCCGCGTACGAGGGCATCCCGCTCACCCGGGAAGAGGCGGGCGGCGCCGTGGGCGTGTACAGCAGCATCCGCAACCCGCTCATCATGCGCTCGCCCGCCGAGGTGGCCCGCTTCTTCGAGGGGTACGAACTCGTGGACCCGGGGCTGGTGCCGATGCCGGACTGGCGGCCCGACCCCGCGACGGCCGGTGAGCCCGAAGATCCCTTCGCGTTCTCCGGTTACGCCGGTGTGGGGCGCAAGGCGTGAGCATCCCCGCCCAGAAGTCCGGAGCTCCGGACGAGGAACCGGACGGTCCCGAGGGCCGGCTCCGGCGCTTCGCCACGATCTGGAGCCGGGCCATCTTCCCGTCGACGGCCACCTCGCTGACCCGTCCCGAGTTCGAAGCGCACCTGCTGCCCCTGGCGCGCGCGCTGAACGAGACCCTGCACGCCCGCCCGTTCGACGCGGCACCCGCCCAGCAGGTCGGCACCGCGCTCGTCGCCGCCCACTGCACCGACCCCGACGCCCTCACGGCCACTCTCGGCGTGATCGACGCGTACCTGGTGCTCTACTGCGGCGGGAACGGCCCCGCCGGGCTCTCGACCGAAGACGGCCGGGCCCGCAGTGCGCGCATCCAGCACGCCCTGGCCGGGGGGTACAGCCACGCGCTGCGCGAGCGGACCCTGGGCGAACAGGAGGCCATCGCCCGCTCGGCCCTGACCGCCCGCTCGCACGCGGAGCAGGTGCTGCACGAGACGCAGGCCCGCTTCCAGGCGGTCTTCGCGGAGGCGGCCATCGGCATCGCGATCGCCGACCTCGACGGCAACGTGATGGAGATCAACGACACCCTCACCCGGATGTTCGGCGGTCTCGACAGCCATGTCCGCAGCCGCAAGCTGACGGACTGGGCCCACCCGGAGGACACCCCGCACGTCTGGCGGTACTACCACGAGCTGGTGCGCGGCGAACGCGACCACTACCGCGTCGAGAAGCCCTACTTCCGCAACGACGGCACGGTCCTGTGGACCAACCTCACGGTGTCGCTGCTGCGCGACTCCGAGGGGCGCCCGGAGTACCAGCTCGCGCTCATGGAGGACACCACCGAGCGCAGGCTGCTCAACCTGAGGCTGCGCTACGAGGCCACCCACGACGCGCTCACCGGACTTCCCAACCGGACGCTCTTCTTCGAGCGGCTGGAGAAGGCGGTGGCGGCCAAGGGCGGCACCCGCTTCGGGCTCTGCTACCTCGATCTCGACGGCTTCAAGGCGATCAACGACAGCCTCGGCCACGCGGCGGGCGACCGCCTGCTCGTCGAGGTCGCGGACCGGCTGCAGAGCTGCGCGACGGCGCAGGGGGAGATGGTGGCACGGCTGGGCGGGGACGAATTCGTGGCGCTGACCACCGGCCCGAACACGGCGCGGGAGGTGGGCGACCTCGCCTGCCGCATCCTGAGCGTGCTCTCCACCCCCATCCGGATCGAGGGGCGGGAGCTGACGGTGCGCGGCTCCATCGGGGTCGTCGAAGGCCCCTCCGGCATCCGCAGCGCCGCCGAGGTGCTGCGCAGCGCGGACATCACGATGTACCGCGCCAAATCGGCCGGCGGCAACCGCTTCGAGCTCGCCGACGAGGAGGCCGACGCTCGGGCCATCACCCGGCACGGGCTCACCACCGCGCTCCCGGCGGCCCTGGAGCGGGGCGAGTTCTTCATCGAGTACCAGCCGCTGGTGCACCTCGGCGACGGCAGCGTGCACGGCGCGGAGGCTCTCGTCCGCTGGCTGCATCCGCAGCACGGCATCCTCGGACCGGACCAGTTCATCCCGCTCGCGGAGCACACCGGCCTCATCGTGCCGCTCGGCCGCTGGGTGCTGGAGGAGTCCGTCCGCCAGGCCAACCACTGGCAGGAGCGGCACACCGACGGCGGCCCGCTGCGGATCAACGTCAACCTCTCGCCCACCCAGCTCCACCACCCCCGGCTCGTCGCCGAGACCGTGGACGTGCTGGAACGGTCCGGCCTGGAGCCCGGAGCCCTCTGCCTGGAGCTCACCGAGTCCGCGCTGATCGGCGCCGACGACGGACTGCTCAAACCGCTGCGCCAGCTCGCGGAGATGGGCGTCGACATCGCTCTCGACGACTTCGGCACCGGCTACTCCAACCTCGCCAACCTGCGCCGCCTCCCGGTCAGCGTGCTCAAGCTCGACCGGTCCTTCACCCGGGGCATGCAGCGGCACCCGGCCGATCCCGTCGACCTGAAGATCGTGGAAGGGATCGTCACCCTGGCGCACAGCCTGGACCTGGCGGTGACGGTGGAGGGCGTGGAGACGGCGGCCCAGGCCGAACAACTGCGGGAACTGGGCTGCGACACCGGCCAGGGCTGGTACTACGCCCGCCCGGGCGCTCCGGACCGTATCCACTCGCTGGTACTGGCCGACGCCGTGTGAGCCCGGAGCGCGGGTGCCTCGGCCCTCACGCCTACAGGCGGGTGTTCACGCGTACCGGCGCGCCCTCACGCCTGCCCGGCGGGCGCGCCGGGGAGACTGCCCGGGTCAGCCTCCAGCAGCATGCGCTGGAGCTCCCGGGCCGCCCGGGGCGGTGCCACGTCCGTGCGGTGGGCCAGCGCGAT
>NZ_JBSFVR010000518.1:0-3890 GCF_053592415.1 Streptomyces sp. NPDC002690
TCGCATCGCCGCTGCGGGACTCGGTTTCCCTCCCGCGCCTTCCGCGTCCCGGAAGTCGCCGGTCGGGGACGGATTCACGACGTCACGACGTCGTGCCGTGTGCCAGGATGCCGGAGCCGTTGACGGAGTTGGAGATCCTGACGTTCGAGATCTGCGCTCCGGGGACGGAGCCCCCGCCCGTCTTGAACTGGATCCCGTCGTACGTCGAGTCCTGGATGTCGGTGTCCCTGATCGTGACACCCGGAATGTCGGGGCCCGCCGCGAACAGGGTGATGGCACCGAACTCCTGCGCCTCGCCCCAGAAGGCCCCGCCCGTGCGATAGAGCGCGTTGTTGGCGATCAGGGTCTGCCCGGAGAAGGGCAGCGGGTCGTGGTCGGTCGCCAGCATGATTCCGGGGTAGTTCATCGTGTCGGAGACGATGTTGTTCTCGATGGTGTTGCCGTACCCGCCGTAGACCGCGATGCCGTTGGCCCGCCAGGGCAGGGCGATCGTGTTGTTGCGGAAGTGGTTGTCGTGGCCGATGTCCACCGACTGGTTCTTCACGTACTTGTTGGACCAGACGGCCAGTGAGTCGTCGCCCGTGTTCCGGAACGAGGAGTTGAAGACCGTCGAGTTGCGGGTTCCGTTGGAGAGGTTGATGCCGTCCGCATAGGTGTTGCGAATGCGCATTCCGGTGAACTCGACCCCGTCACCGGGACCCCAGAGATCGGGAATGTTGTCGTAGTCGCGGCCCACCCACACCCCGACGTTGGAGTGCTCCAGCCAGACATTGGTGATCTTGGTGTTGCTGCCGAAGCGCCCGTTGAGGCCCACTCCGCCCTCGGCGTTGCCGTCACCGCCGCGGATCGTGCCGGAACCGAAGATCGCGATGTCGGAGATGGTGGTGTTGTCGTCGATGTCGAAGCCGAAGTTTCCCTCGTGCGGGTGGTTGATGCCGCCCGCGTTCTGCGGCTGGATGAGGGAGTACAGCTGGGAGTGCCACATCCCCGCGCCTCGGATCGTGACGTTCCTGATGCCCACCTGGTTGTACTGACCCCGGTTGAGCGGGTCGTCGGTCAGGATCTTCTGCTCCTGCCGCCACTGGCCGGCCGGAATCCAGACGCAGCCGATCTCGCCGTTCTGGTCCGCCGTCACCGCCCGCTGGATGGCGTCGGTGTCGTCGATGCCGTCGTTGGGCACGGCCCCGTAGGTGGTGATCGAGACACAGCCGGCCGGCTGTGCCGTCGGCGCCGCCACCTGCTCCAGGTCGACCAGGTCGATGATGTAGAAGGAGGCGGTGTCGCCCGCGTCACGCTGGAGGCGGAACTTCGTGCCGACCGGGTAGGTCTGGCCGAGCAGCGCGTTCGACTCGTCGAAGAGCCTGCGGGCGTCGGCCTGCGGCTGGTTGGTCAGGCCCTCCGGGCTGTCCGTGTCGCCGTACAGCCAGCTGTGCTTGGAGGAGAGTGTCAGCTTCCGGGCGAAGGCGTTGTTGACGTAGAGGCTGATCGTGGCCTCCGTACCACCGCCGCCGGGCGCGTCGGGGATGGAGTTGCGGACCACGAGGGAGTTGGTCGGCACGGTCGAGGTGATCTCGACGTACTGGCCGGTGGAGTTCAGCCGCACCGACTGGCGGCCCGAGGACTCGGTGGCGAAGTTGGTGTGCCCGAAGGTGCGCTTCTGGTCGGCGGTGAGCAAGGTGCCCTGGTAGGAGCCCTGTTCCGCCTCGTACTCGGTGTACGGGACCGCCGCGCCGCGGCCCACCACGATGGCCCGCGAGAACACGTTGTTGTTCTCGTTGGTCTCGGCCACGACGCCGGTCGCGTCCGCGGTGGCGGTCAGATTGGCCCCGCCGCTCTTCGCCGTCCAGCTGCCGCTGATCGGCACGGTGACCGTGCCTCCGGCGGGGATGGCTCCGGTGGTTCCGTTCAGCGTGGTGCTCTCCACCTGGAGGCGGGTCACCGTCGAGGAACTCACCGCCGTGGTACCGCGGTTGTTCACCGATACGGTGAAGGTGACGGCCGCGCCGACTGCCGGGCTGGTCGGGCTGGAGGAGATGGCGGTGACCTGGAGGTCGGGCCCGGGGCTCTGCGCGACCACCATCTTCGAGGAGGCGGTGCGGCTGTTGTTGCTGTTGTCCGTCTCGACGACCGTGTCGGTCGGGTCGACCACCGCCGAGACGGAGTACGAACCCATCGGGCGCTTGCCCACGCTCACCGGGACGGTGGCCGAGGCGCCCGCCGCGAGCGCGTTCACCGAGGCGCTGCCGACGACCTGGCCCTCCAGGCTGACATTGACCGTCGTCGCGGGGGCCGCCGCCGAACCCGCGTTGCGCACGGTGGTGTTCACGGTCACCGCGTCGCTCTCCGAGGGGGAGGCGGGCGACCAGCTCAGGTCGGTCAGGATCAGGTCCGGGTTGGGCGCGGCCGTCCCGACGACCTGGACCTCGGCCACCTGGGCACCGGGAGCACCGGTGTTGGACGAGAACTTCAGCTGCACGTCGGCGTACCGCCCGCTGACCGGGACCGTCACCGTGTTCCCGTTGCCGGACGGCGAGAAGGCGTAGTCCGCCTGGCTCTTCAGCGAGGTGAACCCGGTGGCGGACTGCGCCCGCCCCAGCACCTGGAAGCTCTGGGTGCGCGCGCCCCACGCCGCGTCCGGTGAGAGCTTGACCACGACGGCGGAGAGGTCGGCGTCGGAGCCCAGCTTCACCGTCAGCGTGGCGGGATAGCCGTTCGACTCCCAGTAGGTGTCACGCCGGTCGTCGTTGGCGTTGGTGCCCACGTAGGTCTGCGCGTACGACGAGGCCTCGATGGGCTTGTTCAGCGCGAGGTTGGTGCCGGTGGGCGTCGGCGTGCCGGGATCCGTGCCTCCCGACGCCTCCCCGTAGACCTCCAACTGGGAGAGCTGCGCCGCGTTCCAGCCGGTGTTGGCGGTCACCAGGACCCGTACGTAGCGTACCTGGGCCGCGGTGAAGTCGACGGTGACGGTGTTGCTCGCGGCCGGGGTGAACGACCGGGCGGCCGAGGCGGACAGGGTGCTGAACCCGGAGCCGTCCGTGCTGCCCTGGACGGCGAGTGTCTGGGTGCGCGCCTCCCACGTGTTCGGCAGCTTCAGCACCACCTGGTCGACGGCGGAGGTGGCGCCCAGATCCACCTGGACCCACTGCGGGAACGTTCCGGGGCTCTCCCAGTACGTCTGCTGACTGCCGTCGGTGACGTTCGACGCCGGGTAGGCGCCGAGCGAACCTCCGGCCGACGCCGGCCTGCCGAGTGCCAGGTCGGCGGTCCGTCCGGCCGCCGAAGCGGTGACCGGCAGAAGGCCGACGGTCATCAGCGCGGCTGCCACCGCACCGATGACGAACCGCCGCCATCCGCGTTGCTTCCCTCTCATGCTGTCCTCAGTTCCGTGGGCCTGCGGCGCCGGCCGGACACGAAGAGCGCATGCGCCTACCGTCCGGCGCCGTGGCGTCGCAGGGCAGGCGAACGGCCGCGTGCGGGCTGCCGGTACGCCGATGGGGGGTCGATCGGGACATCGGCAGGGGCGAGGAGCAGGGCGCCTGCCGCGAACTCGCGTTCATTGCTTGGTAATTTGAGGAATCTAGTTGATTTTTTGCGGTGTCGAGGTGACAGGTTTCTAGCAGGTACCGCTTTTGTCAACGGTTCTCGCACCGGCACGATGGTCCTTTGCTTCTTCGCGCAGCTCAGCGCGGGCAGGCGGACCGCAGCGGGATCATGGGACGCACGGAGGAAGGTACGGAAGTTGCGCGGGCCACGCCGGGTCTTTCCGGATCGCGCGCCCATCCCGCCAGGCGTGGCCCCAGCTGCAAGGTGCGGCCGGGGACAAGTTCGCCCCGAAGTGCGGGAGTTCGCTGCACATCTTCGCCAAGTCCCTGGACGACTGCACCGGTGTC
>NZ_JBSFVR010000519.1:0-3888 GCF_053592415.1 Streptomyces sp. NPDC002690
CCAGGGCGAGGGCGCCGAGGGTGCTGACCGCCACGAGGAGGCGGCCGCCGGGCAGCAGCCCCGACCGGGCGATCCGCAGATCGAGGGCGAGCAGGCCGAGGGCCGCCCCCGTCAGCGGGGTGACCAGCAGCCCGGTGCGTACCGCCTCCCGCAGATCGCCGGTGAATTCCCGGAGCCCGCCACGCCTGTCCTCGGTCTGCCGCCGCAGGTGGGCGCAGCCCGCCGCGAAGGCCGGCACGAGGGTGACCAGGGGCAGGGCGGCAAGGGTGATCCAGACCCCGGTGAGCAGGCATTCGGCGAAGAGGGCGAAGCGGGCGAGCCGCTCGGTGCGGCGGCGCACGGCGGCGGGCCGGGTGTGCGCGCGGACTCGGGTGGCGGCGGGTGCGCTCATGGCCCGGTCAGCCCTTCAGCCCGGAGGTGGCCGCGCCTTCGACCAGGTACCGCTGGAAGGCGAGGAAGAAGGCGAGTACGGGCAGCAGGGCAAGGACCGACATGGCGACCATTCCGCCGTAGTCCGCCGCGCTGTCCTGGTCGATGAACATCTTCAGCCCCATGGAGACGGGGTACTTGTCCGGCTCGTTGAGGTAGAGGAGCGGGCCGAGGAAGTCGTTCCAGGACCAGATGAAGGTGAAGATCGAGCTGGTGATGAGGGCGGGCCGGCAGAGCGGCAGCATGATGTGCCAGTAGATCCGGGGGTGCCCGCAGCCGTCGAGCCTGGCCGCCTCGTCGAGTTCGCGGGGCAGGTTCCGCATGAACTGCATCATCAGGAAGACGAAGAACGCGTCGGTCGCCAGGTATTTCCCCAGCAGCAACGGCACGTAGGTGTTGATGAGTTCCATCTTCTGGAAGAGCACGTACTGCGGAATGATCAGTACGTGGTACGGCAGCAGGAGGGTGCCGATCATCAGCGAGAAGAGCAGGTTGCGGCCCCGGAAGTCGATCCGGGCGAAGGCGTACGCGGCGAGCGAGCAGGAGAAGAGCACTCCGGCCACCGAACCGAACGCCAGTACCAGGGAGTTGACGAAGAAGGTCGACACGGGGATGTCGGCGATGCCGTCCATCAGCTTTTGGTAGTGGTCGAACACCGGCTGAGTGGGGAAGAGTTCGAGTCCGCCGACGATGTCCTCGTTGGGTTTCAGCGAGCTGCCGATCACCCAGAACAGCGGGTAGAGCACGAGCGCGAGGACCACCAGCGCGCCGACGTGCCAGAGCACCGAGCGCGCCGAGCGGCGCCGCGCCGGGTGGATGAGCGCGCTCATCGGACGTCCTCCTCGTAGTGGACCCAGCGCCGCTGGGACCAGAACAGCACGGCCGTGACCAGGCCGACCGAGACGAGCAGCATCCAGGCCATGGCGGAGGCGTAGCCCATCCGGAGGTTGGTCCAGCCCTGTTCGTACAGGTAGCAGGTGTAGACGAGCCCGGCGTCGGCCGGACCGCACTTGCTGTTGGTGACGACGTACGCCGAGGCGAAGATCTGGAAGGAGTGGATGGTCTCCAGCAGCAGGTTGAAGAAGAGAACCGGGGAGATCATCGGCAGGGTGATGGAGCGAAACCGCCGCCAGGCGCCGGCGCTGTCCATCTGAGCCGCCTCGTACAGCTCGCGCGGCACCTGCTGGAGACCGGCCAGGAAGATGACCATCGGGGCACCGAACTGCCAGACGGTGAGCGCCACCAGGGCGTAGATCACCATGTCCGGGTCGCCGATCCAGCCGCCGACGTGCACCCCGAAGACCTGGAGCGAACGGTCCACGACGGCGTCGTCGGAGAAGAGCGCGCGCCACACGATGGCGACGGAGACGCTCGCGCCGACGAGCGAAGGCGCGTAGAACGCGGCCCGGTAGAAGCCCTGGCCGCGCCGCTCCTTGTTGAGCAGCAGGGCGACCGCGAGCGCCGCCGCCAGTTTCAGCGGGGTGCCCACCAGGACGTACGAGGTGGTGACCTCGACCGACTTGCGCCAGCGGGGGTCCGAGAACATCTCGGTGAAGTTCTCGAACCCGACGAAGCGGGGGCTGTCGAAGAGGTTGTAGTCGGTGAACGCCAGGTAGAGCGAGGCGAGCATGGGCCCCGCGGTCAGCAGCAGGAAGCCGATGATCCACGGGGACATGAACAGGTAGCCGGCGAGGTTCTCCCCGCGGGCCCGCCGTCGCGCGGGGGTCGCGGGGGCCTTCCGGGGAGCGGTGCGCCCGTCCGGCGGTGACGGCGCGGGGGCCGCCTGGATGTCGGTCATCGCCGTTCCCCTCAGGAGCCCAGTGCGGTCTTCGCCTCGGAGAAGAACTGCTTCGTACCGTCGTCCACCGAGGTCTTGCCGAGGAACACGTCGGCGCCGATGCGCAGGAAGGCGGCTTCGACGATGTCGGCGCCCGCCGGATGCGGGGTGATCGGCTCGACGTTGTCGGCGATCTGCTTCTCGTATTCGGCGATCTGAGCGGAGACGCCGGTGGGCTCGTAGGCGTCGAACTGCTCCTCGGTGGCGAGGACACCCCGGTCGTAGCCCATGATCTTGCCGACCTCGGGGTCGTGGACCATGAAGTCGATGAAGGTGGCCACCTCCTTGGGGTGCTTGGTGCGGGCGGAGCCGCTGAGCATCAGCGAGGAGATGTACTGTCCGGTGCGCTTGCCGTCGGTCGTGGGTACGGGCGCGATGGCGAGCGGGGTCTTGGTCTCGGAGGTGTAGCGGACCAGGAAGTTGTCCCAGGTGAACTCGCCGGCGGAGAGGTCCTTCGACAGCCCCGAGGTGGGCTTGGCCTGCTCGATCTTCTTCGGGTCGGTCAGGACGCCGGCCTTCGTACGGGCGTAGTTCTTGTTCCACCAGTCCTTGAGGTCGGCCTCGGTGAAGCCGAGTTTCGCGTCCTCGGTGAAGAACGCCTTGTCGTGCTGACGCAGGACCAGGTCATAGAGGTACATGATCCCGCCGCCGCCGCTGTCCCCGGGCAGACCGCCCTTGCTGATCTTCTCGGTGGCCGCCTCGTACTCGTCCCAGGTCCATCCCTCGGCGGGGGTGACCCCTATCTTCTTGTACTCGGCGGGGTTGTAGATCAGGGCGAAGGTGTTGCCGCCGACCGGGACGCCGACGAGCTTGCCGTCCACCTCGCCCGCCTTCTCCAGCCCGGCCCGGAAGTGCTCCATGCTGAGGTTCCCGGCCTCGACCTGCGCACTGAGGTCGAGCAGCACCCGCTTGTCGTCGTACTTGCGCAGGAAGGCCACGGAGTTCTGGAAGACGTCGGGGGCGTTGCCGGCGGACGCCTGCGTGTTGAACTTCTTCCAGAAGTTCTCGTAGTCCTGGAAGTCGGTCTTCACCTCGATGTCCGGGTGCTTCTTCTCGAACAGGGCGATCGTCTTGTTGATCAGGGTGGCCCGCTCCTGACCACCCCACCAGGAGTAGCGGATCTCCACCTTGCCGCCGGCTCCCGCTCCGCCGTCGCCCCCGCAGCCGGTGGCGAGAAGCCCCAGCACCACCACGGACACGCCTGCCGCACGCATTCCCCGGGCATTTCGCCAAGACCTCATGACACACCCCATCCCGGACAGGCCGCACCCCTGCCTCGGTAGATTGAATCGTTCAAGAAAGCGCTTGCCGACAAATTATGGAGTGGACACGACAACGTCAACGGTTGTGACAGGATCAGTCGAAGCGCTTCACCGGGGTCGGCGGACACCCGGGCGGGCCGGAATCCACGAGAAGCGGACGGGGCCGGAGGCCGGCTCCAGGAGCGGCGGACGGGCCGGAAACCGGAACCGGAGGGCCGCACCGGGGCTGGCACAAGGTTGCCGAGGGCCTCGACCTCGGAACAGCGGGGTGAAGACCGGGATGTGAACCTGCTTGTTGCCGGGCACGGCCTCTTGCCGGAGCACCGCTTCCGACCGGCGTACGGCTTCTCGCCGAGCACG
>NZ_JBSFVR010000520.1:0-3884 GCF_053592415.1 Streptomyces sp. NPDC002690
CGCAGGGCCACCCTGCCGTCCACGGACACGACGCAGCGGGTCGTCCCGCCGTTCGGCTTCGAGATCGCCGAGACCGTCAGTTGTGGCCGAAACGACGCTGGTGCTTGCGGGCCACGTCCGAGGGGCTGCCCTGGGCCTGCGACTGCGACGTGCTCCGGTCCTCGAAGGACGTCGACTTCGCCTGCTCCGCTCCGCGCTCCGCGGCGGACGCGCGGTCCTGCTGGCTGCCCTGCTTACGGTTCTTGTTCTTGGCCATGGTGAATGCCTCCTGTGGGGAGTCCTGGTTGCCAGGACCGATGTCAGACTCACATAGCCCCACAGAGCACGCATGTTGGATCATTACCTTCCGTAGTGGACACCACTGCGGGCCCCTCGCCGGAAACCTCCACCGCATCCGCCACGCCGAAGATCGAGTTCCGGCCGTCTCCTTCCGCGCGGTCGGGCAGACTCGACGGAAACCCTGAACGGCCGTTCGCCGAATTCCGGAAGAGGGTGGAACGCGTGGACCGTTGCGTCGTCCTGGTGGACGCCGGATACCTGCTGGGCGCCGCCGCGAGTCTGCTGGCGGGCGAACCCGCCCGTTCGCGCATCACCGTCGACCACGCCGCCCTGATCCAGGGACTGCGCGAGCGGGCCGAGGCCGACACCGAGCAACCCCTGCTGCGCATCTACTGGTTCGACGGCGCACCCGACCGCGTACCGCAGCCCGAGCACCGCCGGCTGCGGGTCATGCCGAGGGTCACCGTCCGGCTCGGCGCGCTGACCCGGAGCGACGGGCGCTGGGCGCAGAAGGGCGTCGACGCGGCCATGCACGCCGAACTGACCGAACTGGCCCGCAACCGTGCCTGTTCCGACGTGGTCCTGGTGACCGGCGACGGCGATCTGCTGCCCGGACTGATGTCCGCCAAGGAACACGGGGTCGCCGTACACCTGTGGGCCGTTCAGGCCGCGGACGGCGACTACAACCAGTCCGAGGACCTGGTGGCCGAGGCCGACGAGCGCCGCGTGCTCGACCGCGCCTGGATCACCAAGGCCGTCCGCGCCAAGGAGGCCGGCGGGATCTGCGCCCCGCAGCCCCGGCCGCGCCCCGAGATCGCCGCGATCCTCTCCGCGCCCCTGCCCGAGGCGGCCCTCGCGGCCTCCGCCGAGCGCGCCTCGGAGGCCCAGGCGGCGGCCCGCGTCGACGCCCCTCCGGCCCCCCGCCCGGAGACAGGTCCGCCCGGGTCCGAGCCCGCGCCCGCACACCACAAGGGCGTCCCCACCCCGAAGGACCTCGCCGCCCTCCGCGCGTCCGCCGGCGCCCCCGCGGCCCCGGCGGCGGCCCCGCCCGCCCCGGTGCCGAACGCCACCCTGCGGTGGTCCTCGGACCGGGGCTGGGCCGACCGGGGCTCGCCGGGGGAACCTCCGGAGACCGCCTCGCTGCCCACCCTCGCCCAGGTCACCACCGCCGAACAGCGCTGGGCCGACCGCGAGGAGGACATCACCACCGTGGGCGGCGACCCCTTCGAGGTCGGCCAGGTCTTCGCCCGCCGCTGGATGGAACGGCTGCCGGAGTCCGTCCATCTCCAGAAGCTCTCCACCATGTACCCGCGCATCCCGCACCGGATCGACGGCGAGCTCCTGCGGTACGCGGCGCGCTTCGGACTCCTCGCCCACAAGGACGACCAGATCGACGAGCACGACCGCTACGCCATCCGGGCCGGATTCTGGCGTGAGATCGACATCACGGCCGCCGTGGACCACGTTCCCGCCCCGGAATGACCCCGGAATGACCCCGGCGGGGTCCCGCCCGGTACGGCCGGGACCGGCCCCCGTCGCAATCCGGACCATCCGACCCCGTACTCTCGTACCTCGTGAGTACGGGCACAGCACAGGCACTGAGGGCCACCGGGACCGTGTGCGCGGTGCGTGATCTGGTGAAGACATACCCGGCCGTCCGGGGCCGCCGCGGCACGCCCGCCGCGCCCGAGGTACGGGCCACCGACGGCGTCACCCTGGAGGTGCGCGGCGGCGAGATCTTCGGGCTGCTCGGCCCCAACGGCGCCGGCAAGTCCACCTTGGTGCGCCAGCTCACCGGCCTGATGCGCCCCGACTCCGGCAGCGTCGAGGTGCTCGGCCACGACCTCGTGCGCCACCCCGAACGCGCCTCCCGGCTCATCGGCTACCTCGGCCAGGAATCCACCGCCCTGGACGAGCTCACGGTGTCCCTCGCCGCCGAGACCACCGGCCGGCTGCGCGGGCTCTCCCGACATGACGCCCGCGCCGAGCGCGACGCCGTACTGGAGGAACTCGGCCTCACCGAACTGGCCGGACGCCCGCTGAAGAAGCTCTCCGGCGGCCAGCGCAGGCTCGCCTGCTTCGCCGCCGCCCTCGTCGGCCGGCGCCCGGTGCTGATCCTGGACGAGCCGACCACCGGCATGGACCCGGTCGCCCGGCGCTCCGTCTGGGCCGCCGTGGACCGGCGCAGGGCCGAGCACGGCGCGACCGTCCTGCTGGTCACCCACAACGTCATCGAGGCGGAGACGGTCCTCGACCGGGTCGCCGTCGTCGAACGCGGCAAGGTCATCGCCTGCGACACCCCCCAGGGCCTCAAGGAGCAGGTGGCCGGCGAGGTCAGGGTCGAGCTGATGTGGCGCGAGCGCGCCCCCCTCGACGTCCCGGAGGTCGCCGCCCTGCGCCCCTCGGCCGAGGAGTCCGGGCGCCGCTGGGTGCTGCGCCTGAAGCCGGACGAGGCACGGGCCGCCGTCGCCGCGGTGACCGGTGGCGCGGCCTTCGCGGCGCTGGACGACTTCACCCTGGCCACGCCCAGCCTGGAGGACGTCTACCTGGCGCTCGGCGGGGACGCGGCCGCCGCGCGCCAGGGACTGGTGAAGGCGTGAGGGCGACGGAACCCCAGGCCCCGGCGGGCGGGGGCCACGTGGATGGACGAGACGTGTGTGGACGAACAGCGGTAGCGAACGGGAGCAGCGCCAGGTGACGAGCATCGTTCCCGCCGAGGCGGTGTCCCCGCCCGGCGGGCAGGCGTACGGCCGCCCGGGTACGTCCACCGGGACGGCCTGCGGGTCCTGGGCCGGGGAGCCGGCCCCGCTGGCGCCGCGCGCGCGGCTGCTGCCCGCGCTGGCCGCCGTGTACCGGGCCCAGCTCTCCCGGGCCCGGGTGTCGCGCATCCCGCTGCTGTTCGTGGCGACCTTCCAGTCCGTCGGCATCATGATCATGATGCGCGGGGTCGTCGACGGCGGCACCGAGGCGCGGGCCGTGGTCGCGGGCTCCAGCGTGCTGGTGGTCGCCTTCGTCGCGCTCAACCTGCTCGCCCAGTACTTCGGCCGGCTGAGGGCCGACGGCGGCCTCGACCACTACGCCACGCTGCCGGTGCCGCCCGCGGCCGTGGTGCTGGGCGCGGCGGGCGCGTACGCCTCCTTCACGGTGCCGGGCACCGTCTTCACCGCGGTCGCGGGCAGCGCGCTCTTCCAGCTCCCGATGGCGCACCTGTGGGTGCTGGTCGCCGTGGTCCCGCTGGCCGGCGCCGCGCTGGCCGGGCTGGGGGCCGCGCTGGGACTTCTGGCGCCGCGCCAGGAACTGGCCACCCTGCTGGGGCAACTCGGCATGTCGGCGGCGCTGCTGCTGGGCGTACTGCCCGCCGAACGGCTGCCGGAGGTGGTGCGCTGGGCGCGCGACCTGCTGCCGTCCACGTACGGGGTGGAGGCGCTGGCACGCTCCTTCGACGCCCACCCGGACTGGACGGCCGTCGTGCTGGACCTCGGGGTCTGCGCGGCCGTGGGGGTTCTCTCCCTCGCCGTGGGCCGCCCGCCTCCAGCCACGCATCAGCAGGGCCGTGCAGCGCCGCCGTGAACGCTCCGGCACCCCCGCCCACCCCGAGGGCGGCC
>NZ_JBSFVR010000521.1:0-3830 GCF_053592415.1 Streptomyces sp. NPDC002690
CGCCGAGGGGACCGCCCGGTTCCCCGTACCCTTACTCGGGAGTAAGGCTGCGGGGGCGGAAGGAAGTCCGACATGGATGCGGTGAAGAGCAAGCGCGCGGAGCAGCCGGAGGGGGCCCTGAGAGTCACACGGTGACGATGACGGTGACGCAGGCCACGAGGACTCCCGCGACGCCGACGACGGCGCCGAGCGGCGCGGCGAGGGCGCGGTGACGGTGCACCAGGTAGCCGACGGCGCCGAGGACCAGGAGGACGACGAGCACGGTGAGGAGGAGGACGAGGGCCAGGAGGTGGGACACGGCGGGGTTTTCCTTCCGGTAGGGGCGGGCGGTGGACAGGACCGCCGGAGCGACCATGCCGCCGCCGCAGGAGGACGACAGCCCCGACCGGCAGACGGGCCGGACTGCACCAAATCGGCGCAACTGGTCAGAATCTGGGCGTGTTTCGGGGGCTGAGCGGCACTATGCGACGGGGCCGGGTTAGCTCCGCAACCCCAGCTCGACCCGGCGGGGTCGAGCTGGCGGACTCGCCATCCCCACGTCGTCAGCGGCCCTGCGAGCACGGTTCGGCGCGGTCACGGAGTGGGGCGCTCGGGGGCCAGGGGAGGCGGAGATGTCCCCAGCGGGCTCGTCCGGCGTCGGCGGTCAGCCCGTGGGGGCGGCCGACCTCCTGCCAGGTCGCGCCGCCGCCCGGTCCGTGACGGCGGCCCGGTCCGTGACGGCGGCCCGCTTCCGGTCCTGGTAGGCCGCCTGCCGGCACGACCACGGCCGGGCACAGTAACGGCGGCGGCCACCTCCAGCCGGGAGCGGGCGCCCGCACCACACGCATGTGTCACTCACATCCGGAGGAATCCTCCGTAAGCCAGTGACAGACACCCGGCGGCCGGTTCGGGCCGCCGGGTGGTGTTTCAGTCCGGTACGGGGGCGCTGTCGCGCTGCCGGAGATCTCGTGCCGCCAGGACCGCGCCCCTGGTCTCGCTGAGGATTCCCCAGAGCCCGAAGGGGACAGCGAGCCACCGCCACGCAGTGTGGAAGTTCGTGGTCACGCTGATCACCCATACGGCCTGGAACGCGCAGAGCGCGAGGCTGCCCAGCAGACGTAGCACCGGATGCGGTTTTCGGCCGAACGCTTGCTCGAACATGGTCTTCCCCGTGGCCCCACCCCTCGTTCGGCCCGGGACTGCCCCGGACGACGACAGGCACACCCATAGGGTCTGGCCGCCGTCCCGCGTCCGCAGCGGCCCGACCCCGCGCCGACAGGTCCCTCGCCTCGGCTGCCGGGAACCCCGGAGCGGCACGGACCCGGCGGGACCGGGCCGGTACGCCCCGCAGGAAGATCTCCCAGGGAAGTAGTCGGCGTCCGCCGGACCCCTTGTCCGGGGCGCTGACCTGGGGTTTCCGCGTGGCGCCGCCGACGTGCTGCGGGACCCGGAACAGGACCCGGTGCGGGACCCGAACCGGGACTCCGAACAGAACCCGGAACGGGACCCGGAACAGGACCGCGCGGGACGGCCGGCTGTGAGGTTCGCGCGCGTTCGGCGTGCACTCGTGCACGGGCACGGGTGTGCACGGGGAACGAGCGGGTCGGACGTGGTACGGACCGCAGGGGTTTCGCGTGCCCTGCCGCAGCTGCTGCCGCAGCTGGACCAGGTACGGGGGGGAACGGCGGTTCTGTCCAGGTCACGGCCTGATGCAAGGGGTGCTGCGGCAGCACCTGCGGCACCGGCACGGGACCGGTTTCCGGTCCGGCGGGCCACCGGCACGGGCGGCGTACGCACCGGCATGCGGAGCCGGTGCCTGCCGGTGCCTCGCCGGTCCGATGTCGGTGCTCTTGCCGGTCCGCTGGGCGTCCGCTGACGATCCGCTGGCGTCCGTCCGGGATCTGTCTGGCGGACGGATGCCAGCGGTTGCTGGACGGATGCCAGCGGATGCCCAGCGGATGTCTGGACGGATGCGCGCGGAGCGCCCCGCGAACCCGGGTTCGGCCCGGAACTCACCATCGGCGAGTTTTGGGCGTGTGTGCAGCTCAGGACCGTCACCCGGCACCGCCCGGCCACCGCCACCCCGGGTGGCGGGTGGGAGGTCACCACGGGCCGGGTGGCGGTGGTGGAGCGGTGGCTGGGAGGTGGCGGGTGCCGGTGCCCGAGACGGCCCGCTGGGCGGCGTTTCAGTCGAGTACGGGGGCGTTGGCGGGCCGGCGGAGGTCTCGCCGCGCCAGGACGGCGCCCCCGCTCTCGTTGAGCAGTCCCAAGAGTCCGACCGGGACAGCGAGCCACCGCCACGCGGTGTCGAAGTGGTTGATCACGCCGGCCATCCAGGCGCAATGGATCGCGATGCCCACGAGGTTGCCCAGCAAGCGCAGCACCGGATGCGGTCTCCTGCGGAATACGCTCTCGAACAAGGTCTTTTCCATGGCCCCACCCCTCAATTCGGCCCGGTCAGCCCGGACGACGACAGGCGCACCATAAACGGCCCGCTCCTCGCCAGGGTCCCCAGGGAAGTAGCCGGCGTCCGCCGGGCCCCGGGAAACGCCCTCTGACCTGGCACTGACCAGGGCGGAGGATGACTGCCCGGCGCGGCCAGAGGCGCGACCTCTCCCGGCCCGCTGCCATGGGTCCTGTCATGCCGACTACTGTTATGCGTGGTGACCTGCGCGGACGCCCGGGAACCCCCGCCCCTGGTCTCGGCATGGCAGCACCCATGACTCAGAGGTCGCGGAGAGTTTGGCGGGCCCGCCGAACCGTCGCTTCGTCCGCGAGCCGGCGGGCGAGCGTCGGCCCGCAGTACACGCCCAGCACCGCCCCGTACGCGAGCGTCACCGTGGGCCACACCCCCAGCAGTTCCCGGCCGATCAGCACCCCGCCGATCCCAGACTCACCGCCAGTCAGGCGGGATGTTGGCGAGCTGCTTCAGCAGATCCCAGTCGGCTGGCCGCAGTTTCGGCTCGAACCACTGGGCGCCGTTGGCAACCCAGTAGCCACGCAGCTCACGAACCTGTGACACGTTGTCATCACCGATGCCGGACTCGTTGTAGCAGCACGGGCAGATGACGTACTGAGGGACGCCGTACGCGTCGAATACCGGCTCGCCGTCGTCATGCCCGCAGATCCGGCAGGCGGTCTCAGTCTTGTCTTCTCTGTTTTCTATGCTCATCGTGGCAGCAGTCTATCGACCACTGCCGGAGTACCTATCCTTGGATCTCTCGTGGGCACTTTGGTGACGCCCGTAAACCCGAAATAAGTGCCCGCCCCGAAGTGTTTCCCTGGGGCCGCTGTTGATGAATTGGTTCGTGTTTCTACCCGCACATCAAAAGGCGCTCAAGGCGAGTTCCGGTGGTGGCTCAGATTCCCAATCTTTACACGGCCCATCAGATTGATGCACCAGGGGTGGTGGGCTGCCAGAGGGTGTGGCCCGGTTCCGCCAAAGGTACATGCGCATCAATCTGATGTAGTGGGGGTGTGGGCTGGTTCCAGAGTTCATCCCGACCCCCGGTCTGAAGCACCCTCACCCCGGTTCTCCCGGCCCACCGCACCGGCGGTTCCAGGGCCCTGCCCCCGCGTCCTCCTGGTGGCCCGTCACCCGGGCCCCAGTCCCTCGGGGGTGTAGAGCCGGAGCCCAAGCCCTACACAGGCCCGCGCCTGATGCACCGGCAGACCCCATCCTGTAGCCAGCCCGGCGGAGCCGGTGGGCGGGAGCGCAGCGGACGCCCGGTCCTGGAGCTCGAGCGGTACGGCCTTGGGCTGGAATCCGACAGAGGTGCCGCAGGACCGTGGCTGTCGTCCGCCGAAGGCCACCGGCCACCGGGCGTCAGCCACCGCCCGCCGGTCTCCGT
>NZ_JBSFVR010000522.1:0-3806 GCF_053592415.1 Streptomyces sp. NPDC002690
CCCGGCCGGCGCGGCCCGCCCGGCCGGGACCGCGCCGGGCCCGCACGCCGGGGCCACGCGGACAGCGACCGCCGCGCACACGGCGGGCATCGAAAACGTTGTCAGCGTCCGGCCGCGCGTGCGCACGGTTTCGGCCCCGCGCGCGACGGCCACGGGTGAGCGCCGTTGTTCCCACCGCTCTCACCGGGGCAGAGTGTCGCCCCACGAGGTGACTGCCTCATACAACCGGCCCGGACGGACGGAACCCCACGCGTGACGGAGCACCCCACCTCCCACGAAGGCCACCGGCCTCTCGCCGCCCGGCCGCAGGAACGCACCCGGCCCCGGCAGCAGGACGCCGCACCGGGCACCGCGGTACCCGCGGCCATCCCCGGACCGGCCGGAGCGCCCAGAGCCTCCGCCGCCGCCCCGGCCGTCGGCGTGCCCGACCCGCAGGCGGCGTCGCGGCGCGAGGGCGACCGGCTGCGGTTCGTCGGCGCGGCCACCCGCCGGATCGCCCGGGGCATCGATCTCGACGAGATCGTGCTCGGCCTCTGCCGGGCCAGCGTGCCGACCTTCTGCGACGAGATCCTCATCTACCTGCGCGATCCGCTGCCCGTGGGCGACGAGCGGCCGGTGGAGCCGTTCGTGCTGCGGCTGCGCCGCAGCGACCGGCTCCGGCTGACGGAGGAGGAGCCCGACGGGCTCCACGACCCCGAGCGGCTCAGGCCGCCGGCGATCGACCCGGGGGCCGATCTGCTGCCCGTCGCGGAGCTCTGCGAAGTCCACACCGGCGGCGCGCTCGGCGAGGTGCTGCGCGGCGTACGCCCGGTCTTCGGCGACAACGCGGCGGCCCGGGCGGCCCTGCCCGAGCTGCTGGGCTCCGGGCGGCCCGCACCCACCGGCCACCGCGCGATCCTCGCCCCCCTGCGCGGCCGGCGGCGGGTCATCGGCTCGGCGGTCTTCCTGCGCACCACCGACCGCGCACCGTTCGAGGCGAACGACCTGCTGGTCGCGGCGCAGCTCGCCACCCACACCGCGCTCGGCATCGACAAGGCCGTCCTCTACGGGCGTGAGGCGTACATCGCGGACGAACTCCAGCGCACCATGCTGCCGGACTCCCTGCCGCAGCCCACCGGGGTACGGCTCGCCTCCCGCTACCTCCCGGCCGCCGAGACGGCCCGGGTGGGCGGCGACTGGTACGACGCGATCCCGCTGCCCGGCAGCCGGGTCGCGCTGGTCGTCGGCGACGTCATGGGGCACTCGATGACCTCGGCCGCGATCATGGGGCAGCTGCGCACCACGGCGCAGACGCTGGCCGGTCTCGACCTGCCGCCCCAGGAGGTCCTGCACCACCTGGACGAGCAGGCGCAGCGGCTCGGCGAGAACCGCATGGCGACCTGCCTGTACGCGGTGTACGACCCGGTCGCGCACCGCATCACCGTCGCCAACGCCGGCCATCCGCCGCCCGTGCTGCTGCACCTCGGCGGCCGTGCGGAGGTGCTCGACGTGCCGCCGAACGCCCCGATCGGGGTGGGCGGGGTCGACTTCGAGGCGGTGGAGCTGGAGGCGCCGGCGGGCGGCACGCTGCTGCTGTACACGGACGGGCTCGTGGAGTCGCGGCTGCGGGACGTGTGGACCGGCATCGAGCTGTTGCGGGAGCGGCTCGCCACGACCGCCCGGCTCACCGGTCCGGACCACGCGCCGCCGCTGGAGGCGCTCTGCGACGACGTGCTCGACATGCTCGGTCCGGGCGACCGGGACGACGACATCGCGCTGCTGGCGGCCCGCTTCGACGGGATCGCGCCGAACGACGTGGCGTACTGGTCGCTGGATCCTGAGGACTCGGCGCCGAGCCGGGCGCGCAAGCTGGCCCGGGGTGCGCTGGAGCGCTGGGGCATGGACGCCGACCTCTCGGACGAGGTGGAGCTGCTGGTCAGCGAGGTGGTCACCAACGCCGTCCGGTACGCCGAGCGGCCGGTGAGCCTGCGGCTGCTGCGGACCGACATCCTGCGCTGCGAGGTCGGCGACGACTCTCCGCAGCTGCCGCGGCAGCGCCGGGCCCGGGAGACGGACGAGGGCGGGCGCGGACTGTTCCTGGTGAACCGGCTGGCCCGGCGGTGGGGGGCGACGCGGCTGTCCTCGGGCAAGGTGGTCTGGTTCGAGATGGCGACCGGGGGACAGTAGGGGAGCGGAAGAGGGGTGCACCGACCCGGTCCCGGGCCGGTGCAAATGTTGCCGACCCCGGAGCCGCGGAGTTGACTCGGTTCCGGACGAAGCGGCCTGACCCCACCCCCACACCGACGGGAGGACGCTCGTGACCGAGGAGACCCGCAAGCTTCCGTACACCACGAACAATGCCGGGATTCCGGTGGAGAGCGACGAACATTCGCTCACCGTCGGTGCGGACGGCCCGATCCTGCTCCAGGATCACTATCTGATCGAGAAGATGGCCCAGTTCAACCGTGAACGGGTCCCCGAGCGGGTGGTGCACGCCAAGGGATCGGGGGCGTACGGCACGTTCGTCGTGACCAACGACGTGAGCCAGTTCACCAAGGCGGACCTGTTCCAGCCGGGCAAGCGCACCGACATGCTGGCGCGGTTCTCCACGGTCGCCGGTGAGCAGGGCTCCCCCGACACCTGGCGCGACCCCCGCGGCTTCGCGCTGAAGTTCTACACCGAGCAGGGCAACTACGACATGGTCGGCAACAACACGCCGGTCTTCTTCGTACGGGACCCGATGAAGTTCCAGGACTTCATCCGCTCGCAGAAGCGCCGCCCCGACAACGGGGTGCGCGACCACGACATGCAGTGGGACTTCTGGACCCTCTCCCCGGAGTCCGCCCACCAGGTCACCTGGCTGATGGGCGACCGGGGCATCCCGAAGACGTACCGGAACATGGACGGCTTCAGCTCGCACACCTACATGTGGGTGAACGCCGGCGGGGAGCGCTTCTGGGTGAAGTACCACTTCCAGACCGACCAGGGCATCGACTTCTACACGCAGGCCGACGCCGACGCGATGGCCGGGACCGACGGTGACGTGCACCGCCGGGACCTGTTCGAGGCGATCAGGCGCGGCGACCACCCGAGCTGGACGCTGCGGGTCCAGATCATGCCGTTCGAGGACGCGCCGGACTACCGGTTCAACCCGTTCGACCTGACCAAGGTGTGGCCGCACGGCGACTACCCGCTGACCGAGGTCGGCCGGATGACGCTGAACGAGAACCCCGAGGACTTCTTCGTCCACATCGAGCAGGCGTCCTTCGAGCCGTCGAACCTGGTGCCCGGCATCGGCCCGTCCCCGGACAAGATGCTGCTCGGCCGGCTCTTCTCCTACCCGGACACGCACCGCTACCGGATCGGCCCGAACTACGCGCAGCTCCCGCCGAACCGGCCCCGGCACGGCGTGAACTCGTACTCCAAGGACGGCCCGATGCGGTACGAGCCCTCGCGTACGGGAGCGGTGTACGCACCGAACTCGTACGGCGGCCCGGACGCGGACACCGCCCGGTTCGGCGACCCCGCCGGGTGGGCGACGGCCGGCGAGATGGTCCACGAGGCGTACAAGCTGCACAGCGAGGACGACGACTGGGGCCAGGCGGGCACACTGGTGCGCCAGGTCCTGGACGACGCGGCGCGGGACCGGCTGGTCTCGAACATCTCCGGCCATCTGCTCGACGGTGTGAGCGCCCCGGTGCTGGAGCGCGCGCTCCAGTACTGGCGCAATGTCGACAAGGACCTCGGCGACCGGGTCGCGAAGAAGGTCAACGGCGGCTGACGGGCCGCACACGGGTGAGGGGCGGTACCGGAAGTGATCCGGTACC
>NZ_JBSFVR010000523.1:0-3790 GCF_053592415.1 Streptomyces sp. NPDC002690
CGGAAGGGATTCCGCGGGCGGGCCGTCTTCGTACGCAGGAGCGTCGGCGTGGACCGTCAGTGCGCGGTGGGCCCCCGGCGCAGGCCCGCAGCCGCGACGGCGGCGCCGGCCAGGCAGAGGACGCCGGTGACGGTGACGGCGGTGTGCACGCCGTTCATGAACGCCTGGCCGCTGCCCTCCACGACGGCCGCCCGCAACGGGGCGGACATCGAGGCGGAGACCGGGGCGACACCCATCGACACCGCGTCCCCCGCCCCGGCCAGGCCGTCCGCGATCTGCGCGGGTACCCCCGCACCGGTCAGTTCGCCGACGAGCGTGGAACCGACCCGGCCGCTGATCAACGAGACCAGCACCGAGGTGCCGAGCGCGCCGCCGATCTGCAGCGCGGTGGCCTGGAGGCCGCCCGCCACACCGCCGTCCCGGACCGGAGCCTGTCCGACGATCGCGTCCGAGGAGGCGGCGAGCACCATGCCGACCCCCAGCCCGAGCGCGACGAACGGCGGCCACATCGTCGCGTACGACGAATCGGTGTCCCAGGTCAGCATGGTGAAGGCCGCCGCCGCCTGGAGCACCATGCCCAACGGCATGGTCAGACGCGGACCGAAGCGACCGGTCAGCGCGGCCCCCAGGGGCGCGGCCACCAGCGAGGCGAGGCTCAGCGGCAGGATGCGTACTCCGGCCTCCACCGGTGAGAAGCCCCGCACGTTCTGGAGGTAGAGCATCACGAAGAAGAGCACGCCGAGCATCACGAAGAAGTTCAGCGCGGTGACGATTGCACCGATCGTCAGGGAGCGGATGCGGAACAGCCGCATCGGCAGCAACGGGTGCTCCTGACGCGTCTCGTGGAAGCCGAAGCCCACCAGGACCAGCACGCCGGCGAGGATCGTGCCGAGCGTCCCGGCCGAACCCCAGCCCCAGGTCTCGGCCTTGACCACACCGAAGATCACGCAGATCAGGCCGGCCGCCAGCAGCACCACTCCGGGCACGTCGAAGCGGTGGTGACCCGTGGAGTCCTTGCTCTGCGGCAGCACGAACGCGCTGACCAGTACCGCGATCACGCCGATGGGCGCGTTGACCCAGAAGACCGACTCCCAGCTGACGTTCTCGACCAGCAGGCCGCCGACGATCGGGCCGAGCGCCGTGGACACGGTCGAGACCATCGCCCACAGACCGACCGCCATACCGAACTTGCGCGGCGGGAAGACCGCGCGGAGCAGGCCCAGGGTGTTCGGCATCAGCAGACCGCCGAAGAAGCCCTGGAGCACGCGGAAGACCACGACACTCCCGATCGAGCCCGACAGCCCGATGGCGACGGACGCGAGCGTGAAGCCGACGACCCCCGCCAGATAGTAGGTGCGCCGGCCGAACCGGTCGCCGAGCTTGCCGCCCAGGATCAGCGAGGCGGCGAGGGCCAGCAGGTAGGCGTTGGTCACCCACTGGAGCCCGGCCGTGGACGCGTCGAGGTCGCGGCCGATCTCGGGGTTGGCGATGGCCACCACCGACGCGTCGAGCTGGACCATGAACAGGCCGAAGGAGACGGCCACCAGCGTCAGCCAGGGGTTCGCGCGGCGCCCCGCGGACGTGGCCGCCGGGGGTGGGGAGGAAGCGGGCAGGGGTGAGGAATCCACGGTGGTGGACGACATGGGTGTGCCTTGTCCTTCTGAGGGAGGGGTTACGGGGTCGCCGGAAGAGCCCGAAGGTCCCCGGGGGTACGGGGGTGAGAACGGGGGTGAGCCGCGCGGGCGGTACACGGGGAACGCCGGGGGCCGCGGCGCCGGAAGGCGCGCGGGTGGGCCGGGACGTGTCTCCGGGGTGTGCCAGGATTCCCGGGGATCGATCCCCAGGGATCTCGCGGGATCTCCAGGGATCTTCCGGTAGGGGGAGGTGCTACTCGGCCGCGGGCGCCGGGTGCAGCGCGTCCGTCAGCGCGTTCAGCGCGCCGAGGGCGGACCCCAGCGCGTCCTGCTCACCATCGGTGAGGGACTCCAGGGCGCGGGCGAGGTGGACGCCCTGGAGGCGCCGCACCTCGGCCAGTTCGCGCCTGGCCCGGGAGGTCGGGTACAGATGCGCGACACGCTTGTCCGCGGGGTCGGGGCGGCGCTCCAGCAGCCCTGCCGCGGTGAGCCGGGAGACCAGGGCGCTCACGTTGTTCGGCCGCATCAGCAGCGCGTCGGCCGCTTCGCGGACGGTGGAGCCCTCGTACTGCGACACGAAACGCAGCAGCGCGAGCTGCCCCTCCGGCGGCTTGGGGCCCGGGAAGTCCTGGGCGATCCGGCGGTCGAGTGCCCGGTTCAGCGCAGGCAGGACGGACGCGAGCGCGGAGGCTCGGGAGTCGTCCTGCGCGGACGCGCGGGTGGCGGGCATGGTCCGGACTTTAGGTCTGCTCCGATAGGTATGTCAAAAGAGGTGATGGGGGTGCGGGGCGTGTGCCGCCGGGACGGACGTCAGCTCTTCTTGTGCGCCACCGCCGCCGAGGCCATCCCCGGCAGGAAGTCCGTGAACAGCTCGTGCACCTCGCGCACCAGTGGCCGCAGCACCCGGAAACGGGCGAGCGCGACGCCCCGCGTGGTGAGCCGGGCGCCCCGGACGGCGAGCCGCCGGGTGCGTTCGCGGTCCGGGGTGCGGTCGAACACCCAGTAGAGGACCAGGCCCATCTGGGAGAGCCACATCAGCTCGGGCAGGGCGTCCGCCAGTTCCTCGGGGACCTTCGCCTTCGAGCCCGCCAGTACCTCGCGGTGCAGGGCGATGGCCGCCTCGCGGGCGGGCTCCGACTCCGCGGAGAAAGGGCTGAGCGGGCTGTCCGGGTCGGCCGCGTTCTTGAAGAACTGCGCCGCGAACTCGTGGTACGGCGTGGCCACGTCCAGCCAGGCGGTCAGTACGCCCGCGAGGCGGGCCTCCAGATCGGTCTCGCGGTCCAGGACGATCCGTGCCGCGGCCCGGTGTTCCGCCCCGATGCGGTCGTAGAAGCCCTGGACGAGGTGTTCCTTGCCGGCGAAGTAGTAGTACGCGTTGCCGACCGAGACGCCCGCCTCCTGGGCGATGGCCCGCATGGTGGTCTTGTCGTAACCGCGTTCCTGGAAGAGCCGCAGAGCCGTCTCCAGGATGACCGTGCGGGTCTGCTCGCTCTTCGCGGAGCTCCGTCCGGCGCCCTTCTCGGCGGTGGCGCTCCCGGCTTCGGCCGCCGGTCCCGCGGGGGAATGGGCGGCGGGCGCCGCCGTCCTCCGCTCGGTCCGTCCGTCCGTGCCGCGCGGGGTCTGGGCGTCCGCCGCGCCGTTCTTGTCCTTGGTGTCCCGCTCGTCCTTCGCCACGGCCCCTAGGCTATCCGTCCGCCTTCGGCGCGGGGACCGCGCAGGTGCCGTCCGGGCCGCAGGGCGCGGCGGTCAGCGACCGGTACTTCGCGGCGGCCAGAGCCGTCGCGCGGGCGAAGGGACGGCCCGCCGGAGTGGCGAGCCAGTGCGCCTTAGGCCGGTGGTCGGCGAGGGCCCAGAGACAGACGATCCAGGCCGCGGCGCCCTGGTAGACCTGCCCCTGGTCGCCGACGACGGTGATCTCCTCAAGCGTCGTCGCGGGGTCCAGCTCCGGGAAGCGCCGGCGGGCCTCCTCGGACGCGGCGGGCACCAGGTCCAGCGGGACGAGCTGGCGCTGCCCCCGCAGCCAGTGGCGCACGTGGACGCAGAGCGAGCACTGGGGGTCGTACAGCACGGTGAGCCGGTGGACCGCCGTCCGCCGGGGCGGGGTGCCCGTGAAGAGTTCGGCGTCGGAGCGCAGGTACGGCGACGGGATCTCCGTC
>NZ_JBSFVR010000524.1:0-3773 GCF_053592415.1 Streptomyces sp. NPDC002690
GGCGCGAGCGGGACGCCGCGGCACCGGGCCAGGGCGGCAAGCCTCCGCGCCAGCGCCAGTCGGACGGCGGCGGACGCCGTCAGGGCGGTGAACGGCGCGGCGGCGGTACGGGCGGCGCACGGCCCTCGGCGGCGCCCGCGCCCGCCAACAGCGCGATGGCGGACGCGTTGCGGCGCGCCGGCCTCACGGACCCGGGCCAGGGCGGCCGGAAGCGCTGACCGATGACGTGGGACGGGCCGGCCCCGAGGGGCCGGCCCGTCCGCGTGTCGTGCGCTCGACGACGGAGCCGCGTGATCCGCCCGCCCGTGCGGGGAGGGCCTCAGAGCTCCGTGATCCGCCCGTCCGCGACCTCGATGCGCCGGGTCGTACGGACCGCTTCCAGCATCCGCCGGTCGTGGGTGACCAGCAGCAGCGTGCCGTTGTACGAGTCGAGCGCCGACTCCAGCTGCTCGATGGCCGGCAGGTCCAGGTGGTTGGTGGGCTCATCCAGTACCAGCAGGTTGACGCCCTTGCCCTGGAGCAGGGCGAGTGCCGCGCGGGTCCGCTCACCGGGCGACAGCGTGGTCGCCGGGCGCATCACATGGTCGGCACGCAGCCCGAACTTGGCCAGCAGGGTGCGCACTTCGGCCGGCTCGGTGTCCGGGACGGCCGCACAGAAAGCCGCCAGCAGGGTCTCGTCACCGAGAAAGAGCTTGCGCGCCTGGTCGACCTCTCCGACCACCACCCCCGAACCGAGCACGGCAGAGCCGGAGTCGACCGGAAGCCGCCCCAACAGCGCCGCCAGCAGGGTGGATTTACCCGCCCCGTTGGCTCCGGTGATGGCGACACGGTCGGCCCAGTCCACCTGGAGCGAGACGGGCCCGAAGGCGAAGTCCCCCCGGACCACGCGGGCTTCGCGCAGAGTGGCGACGACAGAGCCGGAGCGCGGCGCGGTGGCGATCTCCATCCGGAGCTCCCATTCCTTGCGCGGCTCCTCGACGACGTCCAGGCGTTCGATCATGCGCTGGGTCTGCCGGGCCTTCGCGGCCTGCTTCTCGCTCGCCTCACTGCGGAACTTGCGGCCCAGCTTGTCGGAGTCGGTGGCCTTGCGCCGGGCGTTCTTCACGCCCTTGTCCATCCAGCCCCGCTGCATCTGGGCACGGCCTTCGAGGGCCGACTTCTTGTCGGCGTACTCCTCGAACTCTTCGCGGGCGTGGTTCCGGGCCCGCTCCCGCTCCTCCAGGTAGGAGGCGTAGCCACCGCCGTAGAGGTTGATCTGCTGCTGGGCGAGGTCGAGTTCGAGGACCTTGGTGACCGTGCGGGTGAGGAACTCGCGGTCGTGGCTGATGACGACCGTACCGGCGCGCAGACCGGAGACGAAGCGTTCCAGGCGCTCCAGACCGCCGAGGTCGAGGTCGTTGGTGGGCTCGTCCAGCAGGAAGACGTCGTACCGGGAGAGCAGCAGCGAGGCAAGACCGGCGCGGGCGGCCTGCCCGCCGGAGAGCGCGGTCATCGGCAGGTCGAGGCCGACGGTGAGACCGAGGTCGGCGGCCACTTCCTCGGCCCGCTCGTCCAGGTCCGCGCCGCCGAGGTCGAGCCAGCGTTCCAGCGACTCGGAGTACGCGTCGTCGGCGCCGGGCGCACCGTCCACCAGGTCCTGGGTCGCGGCGTCCATGGTGGCCTGGGCGTCGGCGACGCCCGTGCGGCGGGCGAGGAATTCCCGCACGGTCTCCCCGGGGCGCCGCTCGGGCTCCTGGGGGAGGTGGCCGACGTTGGCGGTGGGGGGCGAGAGCCGCAGCTCCCCCTCCTCGGGCCGGTCGAGCCCCGCGAGCAGCCGGAGCAGGGAGGATTTTCCGGCCCCGTTGACTCCGACGAGACCGATCACGTCCCCGGGGGCGACGACGAGGTCGAGCCCGGCGAAGAGCGTGCGGTCGCCGTGTCCGGCGGCGAGGTCCTTGGCGACGAGAGTGGCAGTCATCAGGGTGTCGATCCTAAGCGTTCCGGGCGGCCCGTCCGTCATTCGGTCCGGACCCGGGTCCGGGGTGGGGTGCGCGCTGCGGCGAGAGCCGGGTGACGCCTTCGCCGCCCGTCACCGGAACGTGACCGGACCGTCCCGTCGTCGTAGTGACGGGACCCATGAGTCCCGCCGCGACGGGGTGGAGGATCGGCCGATGACGACATCGAGAAGGACCGGGTACTGGAGACTGCCGCTGGCGGCTTCGGTCCTGCTGGCGGTGGTGGGATGCGGGATGCATCGGGTCGGGGACTCGACGGAGGCGGCGCCGAGTCCGTCTCCTACGCCCAGCGCGTCGGGGGACTTCCGTTGCCCCGGCGAGGACCCCGGGCCGACGGCTCCGGCGGGTGCCACCCCTGCCGCGACCGCCGCGCCGACCGACCACTACGCCGAGAACCACGGATTCCGAGTTCCGTTCCCCCTCCACGGCCAGAGCCGCTGCGACGGGCTCGCGGTCACCGGACGCGTCAAGAGCGCTCTCGAACCGCTGCGCGAGCGCGGGGACTTCGTGCCGCAGCACGTGAGGGACGCGCTCGACGGACTCGGCTACCGCACCGGGACGGCGTACCAGAACGGCCCGACGGGGGTCGGCTTCCTCATCGTCTTCGACGCCTCCCCGTGGTGCGTGGAAGGGACGATGAGCCGCGACGCCACCACCGCGGACGCCTTCGGCGGCTACCCCGACGGCACCGACTGCGAGCCTCCTCGGGGCGGACACTGACCGCGCCGGCTTCCGGGATGACAGGGTGCGGGTAGGTGTACGGGTCGCCGGTGCGGGTGCGGACGGGCGACGGAACGGACAGGGGTGGCGATATGCCGGACGTGATCGTGGTGGGCGGTGGGGTCAGCGGGCTGACCACGGCGGTGGTGCTCGCCGAACGGGGTCACCGGGTGCGGGTCTGGTCGCGGGAAGCGGCCGGGGACACCACATCGGCGGTGGCGGGTGCCCTGTGGTGGCCCTACCGGATCGAGCCGGCCCGGTCGGTGGGTGGCTGGGCCCTGGAGACGCTCGCCGTCCACGAGGAGCTGGCGGCCGATCCGGAGGAGACCGGGGTACGGATGGTGGCCGGGCTCCACCTGGGCGAGCGCCTGGCCGGGCTGGGCCCTTGGGCGGCGCAGCTCCGGGGGGCGGTGGAGGTGGCCGAGGGGCTGCGGGTGACGCTTCCGCTGATCAGCATGCCCGACCACCTGGCCTGGCTGGAGCGGCGGCTGCGGGCGGCCGGGGGCGGCGTCGAGCGGCGTACGGTGAGCGGTTTCGGGGAGGCCGCCGCCGAGGCGGAGGTGGTGGTCGACTGTGCCGGGCTGGGGGCGGCGGCGCTGGCGTCGGACGAGGGGATGCGTCCGGTGCGGGGCCAGCTCGTCCTGGTGGAGAACCCGGGGATCACCGAGTGGTCCGCCGCTCCCGATCCGGCGACGGGCTGGACGACGTACGTGTTCCCGCAGCCGTACGGGCTGGTCCTGGGCGGGACGGCGCAGGACGACGACTGGTCCACGGAGCCGGACCCGCGCATCGCGGCCGGCATCGTGGCGCGGTGCGCGCGGATACGGCCCGAGATCGCGGGGGCCCGGGTCCTCGGGCACCGGGTGGGGCTCCGCCCGGCGCGGGACGCGGGGGTACGGATCGAGGCGGAGGACCTGCCGGGCGGCGGCCGGGTGGTCCACAACTACGGGCACGGGGGCGCCGGGGTCACCGTCGCCTGGGCGCCTCGCGCGTCGATCTCGACTAGGGGCGTACGGCTCTTCTTCGCAGCAGCGAAGGAAAGGGGCGTTGCGTTGATCT
>NZ_JBSFVR010000525.1:0-3735 GCF_053592415.1 Streptomyces sp. NPDC002690
GCCTCGTACCGCTCACCGGCCCGGGGGCCGGTGAGCGGGGCGGTACTAGTGGGAGTGACCGTGGCCGTGACCGGCCTCGGCCTCTTCCTCGGCCGGCTTCTCGACGACCAGGGTCTCGGTCGTGAGCAGCAGCGACGCGATGGACGCGGCGTTCTCCAGGGCGGAGCGGGTGACCTTGACCGGGTCGATGACGCCGGCCTTGATCAGGTCGCCGTACTCGCCGGTGGCGGCGTTGAAGCCCTGGCCCTTGTCGAGCTCGGAGACCTTCGAGGTGATGACGTAACCCTCGAGGCCCGCGTTCTCGGCGATCCAGCGCAGCGGCTCGACGGCGGCGCGGCGCACGACCGCGACACCGGTGGCCTCGTCGCCGGTCTTGCCGAGGTTGCCCTCCAGGACCTTGACGGCGTGGACGAGGGAAGAGCCACCACCGGAGACGATGCCCTCCTCGACCGCGGCGCGGGTCGCGGAGATGGCGTCCTCCAGACGGTGCTTCTTCTCCTTGAGCTCGACCTCGGTGGCGGCACCGACGCGGATCACGCACACGCCGCCGGCCAGCTTCGCGAGGCGCTCCTGGAGCTTCTCGCGGTCCCAGTCGGAGTCCGTGTTCTCGATCTCGGCCTTGATCTGGTTGACGCGGCCCTTGACGTCAGCGGCGTCGCCGCCACCGTCGACGATGGTCGTGTCGTCCTTGGAGACGGTCACGCGGCGGGCGGTGCCCAGCACGTCCAGACCGGCCTGGTCGAGCTTGAGGCCGACCTCCTCGGCGATGACGGTCGCACCGGTGAGGGTGGCGATGTCGCCGAGCATGGCCTTGCGGCGGTCGCCGAAGCCCGGGGCCTTCACCGCGACGGCGTTGAAGGTGCCACGGATCTTGTTGACGACGAGGGTGGAGAGCGCCTCGCCCTCGACGTCCTCGGCGATGATCAGCAGGGGCTTGGAGCCACCGGCCTGGATGACCTTCTCCAGCAGCGGGAGCAGCTCCTGGATCGAGCCGATCTTGCCCTGGTGGATCAGGATGTACGGGTCGTCGAGGACGGCCTCCATACGCTCCTGGTCGGTCACCATGTACGGGGACAGGTAGCCCTTGTCGAAGGCCATGCCCTCGGTGAACTCAAGGTCCAGACCGAAGGTGTTGGACTCCTCGACGGTGATGACGCCGTCCTTGCCGACCTTGTCCATCGCGTCCGCGATGAGCTCGCCGACCTGCGGGTCCTGCGCGGAGAGCGCGGCCACGGCGGCGATGTCGGACTTGTCCTCGATCGGACGGGCGGTCGCGAGGAGCTCCTCGGACACGGCCTTGACCGCGGCGTCGATGCCCTTCTTCAGGGAGGCCGGGGAGGCGCCCGCGGCGACGTTGCGCAGACCCTCGCGGACGAGCGCCTGGGCGAGCACGGTGGCGGTGGTGGTGCCGTCACCGGCGACGTCGTTGGTCTTGGTGGCGACCTCCTTCACCAGCTGGGCACCGAGGTTCTCGAACGGGTCGTCGAGCTCGACCTCGCGCGCGATGGTGACACCGTCGTTGGTGATGGTGGGAGCGCCGAACTTCTTGTCGATGACGACGTTGCGGCCCTTGGGGCCGATCGTCACCTTGACCGTGTCGGCAAGCTTGTTGACGCCGCGCTCAAGGGCGCGACGGGCGTCCTCGTCGAACTTCAGAATCTTCGCCATGGGCTTTTTTCCCTCTCGAACGAACTGCGCCCCTCGCCGCCCGGCTAGTTATTTCGCAGGGGGCCAGGGGCGCAGAACACACAGCAAATGTGGGTGAATTACTTCTCGATGATCGCGAGGACGTCGCGCGCCGAGAGGACGAGGTACTCCTCGCCGTTGTACTTCACCTCGGTGCCGCCGTACTTGCTGTACAGGACGACATCGCCGGTCTTGACGTCGAGCGGAAGGCGCTCGCCGTTCTCGAAGCGGCCCGGGCCCACGGCCAGGACGACGCCCTCCTGGGGCTTCTCCTTGGCGGTGTCGGGAATGACCAGGCCGGAAGCCGTGGTCTGCTCGGCGTCGAGCGGCTGGACCACAATGCGGTCCTCGAGCGGCTTGATCGCAACCTTGGAGCTGGTGGTCGACACGATCCGGTCTCCCCCTTCGGAGATCTCACGGGGTTTAACAGTCTGGGTCGGCGACCGGGCCGGATCCGTCGTCGCGGGTGCCGGACCTGCCCTGTCGCACGGTACTGCTGGCACTCTCCAGGGGGGAGTGCCAGCACCGAGACTATGACTGCGATTAGCACTCGGTCAAGCGGAGTGCCAATTGAGTACCCGTGCGTGGCGCCGCCCGCCCGCCGGGACACCCCGGACGGGAGGGACGCGCGGTCCGGGTCCGCGCCGTGACGACATGTCGGGCGGATCTCGATCGCGCGTCCGTAAGGACAACGCGGGGGCGGTACGCGCCGTTCCGGGTGACGGTGCCCGTATGCCGAATCCACCCGCCACCGACTGGCAGCCGTCTCCGGTGATCCGGGGATGCGCGGACGCGACGGTGGCGGTGCTCGCGATCGCGCTGGAACTCGTCATCTGCCTGCTCATCGCGCTCCAGCGGGCGTTGAGCCACCGGTCGGACGACCTGAGACGCCAGGAGCGCAGGTACGACGGGACGTCCACGGTGCCGGTGGAGCCCCCGCCGATGGGCTGGGGGTCCACCGTCGTCTTCGGCGTGATCACCGTCGTGGTCGCGCTGGTCGCCGTGTCGCTGATCCGGGGTGGCTGGCCGGGGACGGGGTGGACGCAGCTGCTCGCGGCGTTCGTGCTCGTCTTCGTGACCCTGTCGGTCGCCGAGGGCGACTACGACCGGGCCCATCCGGCGACGACGGGGACGGGGGCGGCCGGCGCGTCCTCCGCCCACGCCGCCGCGCCCCCGCCCAGGGGTCAGACGTAGTCCTCCAGCCGGGCGACCGCGTACCCCTTGTCCGTGATGACCTTCATGACGTTGCGGACCATGTCGGTCATGGTCCCCTTCCACTGATCGCGCCCCTGGAAGTGGGTGAGGACGATGTCGCCGGGGTGCAGGTCACGGTCCCACTCCCGCCAGTCCATGTGGTCGGGGAACGCCTCCTCCGCCCAGAGCGGCACGGCCTTGATCCCGCAGGACTTGGCGACGACGAGGGTGTCGCGGTTGTAGTTGCCGTACGGCGGCCGGAGCAGCACCGGCCGCTTGCCGAAGTGCTTCTCGATCCTGTCCTGCTGGTCGCAGATCTCCTTCTTCTGCTGTGCGTAGGAGAGACCGGGCAGGTAGGGGTGGGTGAGGGTGTGGTTGTTGAGCGTGACCCCCATCTTCTGCATCCGGGCGAAGTAGCCGTAGTCCTCGCTCGCGAGGTAGTCGCTGAGGAAGGCGCTGTACGGGATCTTCAGCTCGTCCATCATCCGCAGGAACTCGGGGTCCTTCTCGGCCCCGTCGTCGATGGTGAGGAAGACGATCCGCTCGTCGGTGGGGACGGTCGTGAACACCTGCGGCAGGTCCTCGCCGTCGTCGACCTCGAACCCCTCGCGGCTGGTGATCCGCGGCTTCTCGACGGGCGGTGCGGGGGCGGCCAGCGGGACGTCCGCCAGCCCCCACTTCCTGGCGACGGCGACCCGTTGCGCCTGGCGCCGCTTCAGTTGCTCGGCGTAGGAGAGGAGGGCGCTGACCGGGGCGGCCTGCGGACAGGTCATCCCCCAGGTTTTCAACCCTGGTGGGTTCGGTCCTCCACGAAGTCTTACCTCCGCTTCAACCTGCCCATGGCTAGATCACTCC
>NZ_JBSFVR010000526.1:0-3735 GCF_053592415.1 Streptomyces sp. NPDC002690
ATCAGCGTCGTGGGTCCCACCGGAACCACCGCCGCCCAGCAAACACGGCGAACCCGGTCCACACCAGTGCCGGGGCCGCCGCGCCCACGAGCGCGTCAGGGCGGCCGGACCGGGTATCCGCTGACCCATGTCCACACGCCCTCTGCCCACCACCTTCACCTCGTCCAACCGCCTCAGGGGCTGGCTCCAGCAGCGCGACCTGACCGCGTTCCAAGGGGTCGCCAACCGGCACTGGCCGGGCGCCGAGCCCCTGTTGCCCCGCTTGAGCCGCAGCGCCAACCACGGCCTGCTCTGGTTCGGCGCCGCCGCGGGCATCGCCGCGCTCGGCGGCAGCGCACGGGCGCGCAGGGCCGCGCTGCGGGGCGTGGCCTCGCTCGCGCTCGCCTCGGCGGCCATCAACACGGTCGGCAAGGGCGCGGTGCGCCGGGACCGTCCGGTGCTCGACATGGTCCCGGTGATACGGCAGCTGAAGCGGCAGCCGATCACCACGTCCTTCCCGTCCGGGCACGCCGCGTCCGCCGCCGCGTTCGCCACCGGGGTGGCTCTGGAGTCCAAGGGCTGGGGCGCGGTCGTCGCCCCGGTGGCCCTGGCGGTCGCGGCTTCCCGGGTCTACACCGGCGTGCACTATCCGAGCGACGTCGTGGCGGGTGCGGCACTCGGCGTGGGGGCGGCCTTCGCCCTGCGCGGGGTGGTACCGACCCGTGGCCAGCTCCCCGCCCCGGGCCGGCCGCCCGCCCAGGCCCCGTCGCTCCCCGCGGGCGAGGGCTTGGTGGTGGTCGTCAACGAGGAGTCGGGGACCGCGAGGGGTACGGCTTCGCTGGTGCGGGACGCGCTCCCGATGGCCGAGGTGGTGGAGTGCGCACCCGGCGACCTGGCTGACACGTTCGCCGAGGCGGTCGGCAGGGGTCGGGCGCTCGGCGTCTGCGGCGGCGACGGTACGGTCAACCTGGCCGCGTCCGTAGCGGCGACCCACGGGGTCCCGCTGGCGGTGTTCCCCGGCGGCACCCTCAACCACTTCGCGTACGACCTCGGCATCGAGACGGTGCACGACACGGTGGCCGCCCTGAAGGCCGGCGACGCGGTCCGGGTCGACCTCGGACGCTTCCGCCCCGGCCCGCACGGGCCCGACGGGGCGGACGGCTACTTCCTCAACGCCTTCAGCCTCGGCGTCTATCCGGAGCTGGTACGGAAGCGGGAGCACTGGGCGCCGCGCATCGGCGGGTGGCCGGCCGGGATGCTGGCGGCGTTCGAGGTGCTGCGCGGGGAACGCCCCCTGGAGGCGGAACTTCAGGGAAAGCGGCGCCCGTTGTGGCTTCTCTTCGTGGGCAACGGTCTTTTCCAGCGGGTCGGCCCCGCACCCGGCAGGCGCCACAACCTCGCGGACGGCCTGCTGGACGTACGCGTGGTCCACGGCGGCCGCACCCCTGGACTGCGCCTGATCGCGGCGGCCGTGGCCGGTCCACTGACCCGCTCCCCCGTACACGCGGCGGAACGGCGCCGCAGGGTCCGGATCGCCGGACTGCCGCCGGGTACTCCCTACGCGTACGACGGCGAAGTAGCCATCTCAGGAACGGAGTTGCTGGTCGACAAGCTCCCCGAAGCGCTGACGGTCTACTGCCCCATGCCGGTGTGAGGCCACCGGATCCTCTCTCCCCCCGCGATACGCGTCTCACATCACAAGACACGTATCTCATCATGCGATCTGCGGCGTACGGTTGACCCACCGCTCGCAGCCACGCTCGGAGAGAGGACCCCGGCATGCCGAAGGAAACCGCCGTCTACACCCACGGGCACCACGAATCGGTGCTCCGCTCGCACCGTTGGCGCACCGCCGAGAACTCTGCGGCCTATCTCCTCGCCGAACTCAAGCCGGGGATGTCCGTACTGGACGTCGGCTGCGGACCGGGGACGATCACGGCCGACCTGGCCGCGCTGGTCGCCCCGGGCGTGGTGACCGGCCTCGACACCCAGCAGGAGATCCTCGACGCGGCGGCCGGAGCCGCTCGCGAACGCGGCCTGGACAACGTCTCGTTCGCCGTCGCCGACGTTCACGCGCTGGACTATCCGGACGACTCCTTCGACGTGGTCCACGCCCATCAGGTGCTCCAGCACGTGGGCGATCCGGTACAGGCACTGCGCGAGATGCGCCGGGTGTGCCGCCCCGGCGGGATCGTCGCCGCCCGGGACAGCGACTACGCGGCGATGACCTGGTATCCGGAAGTTCCAGGCATGGAGGCGTGGTTGACGCTCTACCGACAGGTCGCCCGCGCCAACGGCGGTGAGCCCGACGCCGGTCGCAGGCTCCTCTCCTGGGCGCGGCAGGCCGGCTTCACCGACATCGTGCCGACCGCCGCCGCATGGTGCTACGCCACGCCGGAGAGCCGGAGCTGGTGGAGCGGGCTGTGGGCGGACCGTACGGTCGGCTCCGCCTACGCGCAGAAGGCGGTCGAGGGCGGCCACGCCACGCCGGAGGACCTCGCGGCGGCAGCGGCGGCGTGGCGCGCCTGGGGCGAGGAGGGCGACGGTTGGTTCATGGTGCCGCACGGTGAGGTGCTCTGCCGGGCATGACCCGGTGAGGTGGTGTGCGGCGGGCCACGGCCCACCGCACACCGCACGACCCTCCTGGACTCCCTCGCCGCGTCCTTCGCCTCCCTCGCCCACGTATCGGGGAGGTGCGGACCGGGGCGAACCGATCACACGGCCCGGGGGACCCAACTAACCTCGTACGCATGGACATCCTGGGAACCACGCTACGCGTCTGCGTCGACGACCTGGAGGCCTCGGTGGCCTTCTACGAGGGCATCACCGGCACCCGAGCACTGCGCTTCGAGCGCGGCGGGGTGTCGGTCGCCGCGATCGGCTGCTTCCTGCTCATGAGCGGGCCCGAGACGGAGCTGGAGATGCTGCGCAAGGTGGCGGCGACCATCGCGGTGAAGGACGTGGACGAGGCCCGTGAGGCACTCACCCGGGCCGGTGCGCACATCGTCGCGGGTCCGGTCCCGACACCCGTCGGCCGCAACCTGATCGCCCTGCACCCGGACGGCTCGGTCTTCGAGTACGCGGACCGCAACACCGTCGTCTGACCTGCCTGGCGACGGCGGTCGCAGGCCCAGGCCCAGGCCCAGGCCCAGGCCCAGGCTGGAGGGTGCGCCGACGACCACGATATTCCGCATGGCCCCCATCCTTCCCGTCGTAACCTGGGCCGCGAGCGGATTTCGCCGCGGAAGAACACGCGGCATTCGGCCGTGTGCGGCGCAGGAGAAGGCAGGCACCACGATGGGCACGCAGCACACGTACCGGGTGATCGTCCGGGGCACCTGGAACGGGCTGACGGACGAGGCGCGGACCCGGCTGCTCGCCGAGGTCGCGGACCACGGCCTCACCTCGATGCAGTTCACCGAGGAGGGATCGCTCACCTACGACACCGTGCTGAAGCACTTCAGCTTCCGGTACGTGGTGGTGTCCGACGCCGAGGACGGCGAGGAGATGGCGTCCGCCCTCGCCGAGGAACGCGCCGAAACCGCTCTCGAGGCCGGGGGCTACGGTCACGGGCCGCTGCGCTCCACGGCGACCGACATGGACGCCATGAAGATCAACTACAAGGGGCAGCGGGGGACCGGCGCCGCGTAACGGCGCGACGCGGGCGACGAAGAGCCCGGAGTGGATGAACTGGGTGAGGAAGGAGGGGGCCTCGGCCAGCAGCACGGCGCGCACGTCAGCGGGCATGGTGTCGTG
>NZ_JBSFVR010000527.1:0-3706 GCF_053592415.1 Streptomyces sp. NPDC002690
GTCGACCCCGAGCAGGCCGACACCCTCGAAGAGCTGGCCACCAAGCTGGGCATCGACGCCGAGGGCCCGGCCCACCCGGGTCGCCGCCGGCGCCTCCATCAACCGAGAGATCCTCTCGGCCCACTCAGGACTGCCTCGTACGACCGAAGGACCGGCACGGTGACGACCCTCTCCACTCCACCCCAAGACTCAGCGGATCCCGTATCGAAAACGCGGAAGCCCGCCGGTGACCCCCGGCGCGGCAAGGCGTCCCCGGCGCGCCGGCCCGGTCACACCCGCTTCGTGCTCGCCTGCCTGCTCCCGGCGCTGGTGCTCTTCGCGGTGTTCATGGTCTACCCGACCGTGAACGTGTTCCGGATGTCGCTCTACACCTGGAGCGGCTTCTCCCCGGACATGAAGTTCGTGGGGCTGGACAACTTCCGCCACCTCGTCGACGACGACCAGTTCGTGCGGGCGTTCCAGAACACGGTGACGCTGCTGGTCGTGGTCACCGTGGTGACGATGGGGATGGGCCTCTTCCTCGCCGCGATCATGACGCGGCAGAAGCTGCGGAGCCGCAACTTCCTCCGGTTCGTCCTCTACATCCCGAACGTGCTCTCCGTGGTCGTGATCGCGGCGGTCTTCTCCGCCATCTACGACCAGAACAACGGTCTGCTCAACAGCATGCTGCGCCTGGTCTCCCTCGACAGCTGGCAGCAGGTCTGGCTCGGCGACCAGAAGGTCGTGCTGTACTCCGTCGGCATCGCGATGGTCTGGCAGTCCCTGGGCTACTACATGGTCCTCTACATGTCGAGCATGTCGAGCATCCCCGAGGAGCTGTACGAGGCCAGTGGGCTCGACGGCGCCTCCGCCTCCCGGCAGTTCTTCTCCATCACGATGCCGCTCATCTGGCAGAACCTGCGGACCTCGCTGACCTTCTTCATCATGAGCGCGGTCAACCTCAGTTTCGTGCTGGTCCGCGCGATGACCGGCGGCGGTCCCGACAGCTCCTCCGAGGTCCTGCTGAGCTACATGTACAAGCAGGCGTACACGAACTCCTCGTACGGCTACGGCATGGCCATCGGTGTCGTCATCTTCGCGTTCTCCTTCCTCGTGTCGCTCCTGATGAGCCGGGCGACCAAGCGCGAACCCCTTCAGTTCTGAGGACAGACACCATGACCGTGATCAACACACCCCGCCCTCCCGCCACCCGCTCGCGGATCGGCCGCGTACTCACGTACGTACTCGTCATCGCCCTGGCGCTCGCCATCGCGGTGCCGGTCGCCTGGGTCCTGCTCGCCTCGCTCAAGAAGAAGAGCGAGTTCTTCGGCAGCCCCTGGTCGCTGCCCGAGGGACTGCGCCTGCAGAACTACGTCGACGCCTTCACCGACGCCCACTTGGGCCAGTACTTCATGACCTCGGTGTTCGTCACCGTGCTCGGCCTGGTCCTCGTCCTCGCGGTCTCCGTGCCGGCGGCGTACGTCATCGCCCGGTACGAGTTCAAGGGGAAGGGATTCGTCGAACTCCTCCTGCTCGGCGGGCTCTTCATCAACGTCAACTACATCGTCGTGCCGATCTTCCTGATGCTGGTCGACTGGGACAAGGCGCTCGTCGACGTTTTCCCCGGCGGGTTCTTCCTCGACAACCCCTCGGTCCTCTCCCTCGTCTACGCGGCCACGTCGATCCCGTTCACGATCTACCTGCTCACCGCGTACTTCCGGTCCATCCCGGTCGCCTACGAGGAGGCCGCGTCGATCGACGGGGCGTCCAGATTCCGGATCATGACCCGGATCATGCTGCCGATGGCCCGGCCCGCGATCACCACCGTGATCCTGTTCAACTTCCTCGCCTACTGGAACGACTTCATCATCTCGCTGACCCTGCTTCCCGGTGAGGGAAAGACCGTCCAGGTCGGCCTGCTCAACCTGTTCACGGCGCAGAAGGCCGCGGCGGACTACGGACGCCTGTACGCGGGCTTGGTCATCGTCATCGTCCCGGTCCTGATCGTCTACGCCTTCATCCAGAAGCGGCTCATCGAGGGCATGGCATCCGGCGGCGTCAAGGGCTGACGGGCCCACAGCGACCGGGCCCGAGCGGCCCCGGTGGAAGGAAAACAGACATGAAGGACTCGACGCGGACGGCCCTGCTCGTCGGCGTGCGCACGCTCGTCGCGGCGGCCTGCGTGGCGCTGGTCGTCGTGGAGCGCAAGACGATCGGCTGGGGACACCTCGGCATCATGCTCCTCGCGCTCGCCGGGCTGATGGCCCTGCTCGCCTCGTACAACCGGAGGTACCAGTGACAGCCGCAGCCGCGCCCGCCCGGGCGCTCTCCGAGATCCGGCCCAGCGCGCGGCAGCTCGCCTGGCAGGAGATGGAGTTCTACGGCTTCATCCACTTCGGCATGAACACGATGACGGACCGGGAGTGGGGCGAGGGGCACGACGCCCCGGCCCTCTTCGACCCGTCCGACCTCGACGCCGACCAGTGGGTGGCCTCGCTCAAGAGCGCGGGGATGACCGGTGTCATCCTCACCTGCAAGCACCACGACGGCTTCTGCATGTGGCCCAGCGACGCCACGGACTACTCCGTCGCCTCCTCGCCGTGGCGCGGCGGCACGGGCGACGTGGTCGCCGAGGTCGCCGACGCCGCCCGCCGGCACGGCCTGAAGTTCGGTGTCTACCTCTCCCCGTGGGACCGCACCGAGGCGTCCTACGGCTCCGGCAGCGCGTACGACGACTTCTACGTCGCCCAGCTCACCGAACTGCTCACCCGCTACGGCCCGGTGTTCTCCGTGTGGCTGGACGGCGCCAACGGCGAGGGCCCCAACGGCAAGCGCCAGACGTACGACTGGGAGCGCTACTACGCGGTGGTCCGCGAGCTCCAGCCGGACGCGGTGATCAACGTGTGCGGCCCCGACGTCCGCTGGTGCGGCAACGAGGCCGGTGAGACCCGCCCCGACGAGTGGAGCGTCGTCCCGCGCGCCCTCCAGGACGCCGAGCGGACCGCCTCCGTCTCGCAGCAGGCGGACGACGGCGAATTCTCCCGCCTGGTCCGCAGCGACGACCGCGACCTGGGCAGCCGGGCCGCGCTCGCCGGACACGAGTCGGACCTGGTCTGGTACCCGGCCGAGGTCAACACCTCGATCCGCCCCGGCTGGTTCCACCACACCGCCGAGGACACCCAGGTCCGCTCGGTGGACGAGCTGTTCACCATCTACCAGCGGTCGGTCGGCGGCAACTCCTGCTTCCTGCTCAACGTCCCCCCGGCCGCCGACGGCCGACTGAGGGACGCCGACGTGGCGGCGCTCGGCGGTCTCGGCCGGCGCATCGAGGAGTTCCGCTCCCGCCGGATCGGGGCGACCGCGACGGTCACCTCCGGCATCCCCGGGGACGTCGCCACCGCATGGCCCGGCCGGGCGGACACGCCCTGGCGCCCGGCCGCCACCGACACCCGCCCCGCCGTGACCCTCACGTTCGACGAGCCCAGCACGATCGAGGCGGTCGTGCTGGGCGAGGACATCACCGAGGGCCAGCGCGTCGAACACGTCGTCGTGCGGGGCGGCCTGGCGGGCGAGTGGACCACGCTCGCCGAGACGAGCGCGGTGGGCTACCAGCGCATCCTCACCTTCCCGCCCGCAGAGGCCGACACGGTCGTCTTCGAGATCACCGCGATGCGGGACACCCCCGTCGTCGCCCGGGTGGCGGCGATCGGGGCGGGTTCGTGAAGGG
>NZ_JBSFVR010000528.1:0-3674 GCF_053592415.1 Streptomyces sp. NPDC002690
GGCCGACCCGGGTCGGCCCACACGTACGTCTCCCGCGACGGCGCAGGGGTGCTCAGCCCTCCACCGGGTGGCCGCCGTCGCCCTCGACCACGACACGGTCCTGGCCGGCCGTCTCCGTGCGCTCCACCATCGTGACGTCGACCTCACCGTCCCCCGTGGTGTCGAACTGGTACAGATCAGCGGCCCCGTCCCCCGTGGTGTCCGTCATCCACACATCGGGCTTGCCGTCACCGTTCGTGTCCGCCGCCAGCACCACATGGTGCAGGTTGCCCTGTGTCTCCACGACTTCTTCGATTCTGTCCATGCCGGTCGCCTGCCCCTGGCGCTCCGGCGGAAACTCGGTTCCGCACACGCCTGTTCGTCCGGCGCGGCGCACGCGGTCACGACGCGCCGCGTACGGAAGAGGGCAGCCGCCGGTTCGCACGCACTATTTACATCGATGTACACACCGCTTTACCGTGGCGCTGTCAGCAGGTTCGCCCCCCTTCTCGTGCACCGCTGCCCGTATCGGCGCTCCCCCGTGCACGAACCCGAAGAGACGACAGCCGCGGCCCGCACCCGCAGGCCACCCTGTCGCGCCCCCACGCCTTCAGGAAGGAACCCCGTGCTCTTTTCCTTACGTCGACCGCCCCGCCGCACCCCCTTCTCCCTCTCCGCCCGGACTCCACGCACGGTCTCCCCGGCCGGCGGTCACCGCGCCGACCGGCACGTACGCGCCGTCGTGGCGGTCGTGGTCGCGGTACTGGGCGTCGCGCTCACCGCGGGCGGCGCGTGGGCCGCACCCGCCCCCCTACGGCCCGTCGCCTCCGCACCCCCGGAAGCCGGTCCCCCGGCGGCCTCCCTCTCGGCCACCGGCACACCCCTGGGCAGCGGTACGGGCCTCTACCCCCGTGCCATCCGGCAGGAGCACAGCGGCGGGGCCAACGGCCGGGTGCTCGCGAGCGTGGTGACCTTCGACGGGAACAACGGCATCGGTGCCATCCACGAGAGCACCGACGCCGGAGCCACCTTCCGGCAGGTGGGCAGGGTCGCCGACCCGGAGTCGGCGAACGGGCAGGGTCTGTGCTGTTCCACCCTGTTCGAGCTTCCGCGGCAGGTCGGGTCCTTGCCGGCGGGCACGCTGCTGTGGGCCGCCTCGGCCGGGCAGGACGAGCCGGACCGGCGGATGGCTCTGCGTGTCTGGCGCAGCGGTGACGTGGGCCGCACCTGGTCCTACCTCTCCTCCTGCGCCACCGCGTCAGGGACCGGTGGGCTGTGGGAACCGGAGTTCTCCGTGGCCGCCGACGGCGCTCTCGTCTGCCACTACGCCGACGAAACCGATACGGCCCACGCGCAGAAGCTGTCGGCCGCGCGCAGTTACGACGGGATCCACTGGCAGGACCGCCGCGACACGGTGGCCAGCGCCTGGCAGCCGGACCGGCCCGGCATGCCCGTGGTGCGCACGCTGCCGAACGGCACGTACCTGATGAGCTACGAGATCTGCAATCCGGGCGGGCAGTACCAGTGCGTGGTGCACTACCGCACCTCTCCGGACGGCTGGGACTGGGGATCGCCCACGTCCCTGGGGTACCGCCCGGAGACCGTGGACGGCAAGTACTTCCGCGCCGCGCCCACCATCGCGTGGGCTCCGGCGCCGGGCGGCGGGCCGAACGGCCGGATCCTGCTCGTCGGCCAGCAGCTCCTCAACCGTGACGGCACGCCCGCGGCGGACAGCGGGCGCACGATCCTGGCCAACACGGAGAACGGCACCGGCCCGTGGTACGAGATCGAGGCCCCGGTGCGGGTCTCGGCTCCGACCGCGACGTACTGCCCGAACTACAGCTCTCCGCTGCTGCCCTCCGCCGACGGGCGCACGGTGCTGGAGATCGCGACGGACTGGGACGGCTCGGTCTGCCGTCCGTACGTGGCGACCGGTTCGCTCACCGGCAGCGGCGACGCGGCCGGGGTCGTGGACGGGGCGCGGTACCGGCTGGTGAACGCCAACAGCGGGCACTGCCTGGACGTGGCCGGCGACTCCCGCGCCCCGGGCGGCAACGTCCAGCAGTGGACCTGCAACGGCCTGGGCCCGCAGGAATGGGTCCTGCGGGCCCACGGCGCCGGGTACTTCACGCTCACCGCCGGGAACAGCGGTTACTGCCTCGACGTGGAGAACGGCTCCGCCACCCCCGGTGCGAACGTCCGGCAGTGGTACTGCAACGCGCTGGCGGCGCAGGACTGGCGGCTGGAGAACGCCGGGCGCGGTTACTACCGCCTCGTGGTGAAGTCCGCCGGCCAGTGCCTGGACGTCGCCCAGGGTTCGCGTACGGCGGGGGCCAACGTGCAGCAGTGGACCTGCAACGGCCGGCAGCCTCAGCTCTGGCAACTCCAGCGGGTCTGAGACAAGCGGGTGCCCAGCCCCCGAAGAGGGCTGGGCACCCGTCCGTCCGGGCCCGTCAGCCGGCGTCCGGCTCCTCGAAGGCGGCGGGCCGCAGTTGGGCCTCCCGGACACGGGCGATGTCGAGCTTGGTGCCGCGGTCGAAGCGGTAGACGCCGTTCTGTTCCTGGAACACGTCGGTCAACTGGGTGTAGCAGTAGCCGAACATGTCCGGGTCGTCGAGCAGGGCTCCGGTGAGGCCGGCGAAGCGCTCGTGGAACTCCTCCTCGGTACGCACCCGGTCGCCATAGCCCCAGGACACCGTGCGGTCCGCGCCGGACTGCCCGGCGGCGGCCTCGGGGTCCCACCAGATCCCGCCGAACTCGCTGACGAAGTACGGCTGTCCCCGGTACGGCTGGGAGTAGTCGGCACCGTTCTCGTACGTGTTGACGAAGGGCTCGCCCTTCGCGAGTCCGGAGACGAGCTCCCGGAAGGCGGCGGGATCCTGTTCGTAGGTGTGGGAGTCGTAGACGTCGGTCTCCAGGACCCGGTGGGAGTAGCCGGAGGCGTCGATCACGGGACGCGAGGTGTCCATGGCCTTGGTGGCGAGGAACATCGCCCGGGTCACGTCGTCGAGTTGGGTGATGCGGTCGTGGAGCTTCTGGTAGGTCTCGTTCAGCGGGCACCAGCCGACGATCGAGGGGTGGGAGTAGTCGCGTTCCACGGCTTCGAGCCACTGGGCGACGAAGGAGGCGTCGGGGCGCTGGTTGTCGCCGGAGGATCCGCCGACCTCGCAGCCCCAGTCGCCGAACTCGCCCCAGACGAGGTATCCGAGCCGGTCGGCGTGGTAGAGGAAGCGCTCCTCGAAGACCTTCTGATGCAGCCGGGCCCCGTTGAAGCCGGCCTCCATCGCGAGCTCGATGTCGCGGACGAGGGCCTCGTCGGTGGGCGCGGTCATCAGGCCGTCCGGATACCAGCCCTGGTCGAGTACGAGGCGCTGGAAGCGCGGGCGGCCGTTGAGGAGTACGGCCTTGCCCCGGATCGCGACGGAGCGCAGACCGGCGTAGCTCTCGACGCTGTCGGCCACTTCGCCTTCCGTGTCGAGAAGTTCGAGCCGCAGGTCGTAGAGGAAGGGGTCCTCCGGGCTCCACTCGCGGCGCCGGTCCTCCGGGAGGGCGAGGTGCAGCCGGGGTGCGAGGTCGAGGTCGGCGCGCACCTCGGCCCGGCTCCAGCCTCTCGGCATGCTCCGACGACGAGCCGGCCGCGAAGAACTACACCGTGCCCACCACACTGTGCGGGGTCGCGGTCGACTCCGCACAAG
>NZ_JBSFVR010000529.1:0-3641 GCF_053592415.1 Streptomyces sp. NPDC002690
CCGGGATGGGTACGGCGGGTACGCGCGCCGACGAGGTCGCCGGAGAACGGCGCCAACTCCTCAACATCGCCTATCGGTTGCTCGGCTCGCTCGCCAGCTGCAGGTTGCAGGGATCGACGGTCATGGTCTGATCGGCGCCGGTGCGGATCAGTTCGCCGTGGCTGATGTCGTTGGTCCAGGTGGCGCCACTGTTGGCCTTGCCGGCGAACGGGTTGCTCTCGGTCGCGGCCTGGGGCGTCCACGACCCGTTCAGACTGGTGGCCGTGAACGAGCGGAAGTAGCGGCCCTGCGAACCGATGGCCTCGACGATCATGAGGTACCGGTTCTGGCCCTGCAGTTTGTAGACCTGCGGGGCTTCGAAGAGGTTGTTCGTCGTATCGCTCATGACCACGGTGGAGGACGCCCCGAAGCTGCCGGGGAAGTTCCCGATCGGCATGCTCGCCCGGTAGATCTTGCCGTTGTCACCGGCGAAGAACAGGTACATGTTCGTCCCGTCACCGATGACGGTCTGGTCGATGGGTCCGGTTCCGGAGTCGCTGATGCTCCCGGAGAAGAGCACCTGCGGTGCGGACCAGCCGTTCGGGTTCGTGGGGTCGCTCGACGTCCGGTAGGAGAAGGCGGTCCCGCCCCACTGGTAGGTGAGCACCCAGATGTTCTTCGGCGCGAAGTAGAAGAGCGTGGGTGCGACGGTCGCCGACGACATCGTGTTCTGGCCGGCCGATGCCATCTCCGACCAGTTGGTGAACAGGCCGAAGTTCATCGAACCCCAACTCGACCCTGTGTCGTGCGTCGTCGCGTAGACGAGCTGCTTGCCGTTGTACGGGACGACCGTGAAGTCCTTGAGCGAAGCCCATCCCTGCTTGGGCTGCGCCAGCGCGCCCGTCGACGCCCAGCGGTAGGACGACGGAAGCTCGCACGTGCCGGAGGTCCCGCCGCCGCTGCCGACCTTGACCAGCTTCCACTGCTGGTTGGTGCCGCCCCAGTCGTCGTACTGGACGACGTTCGCGTTGTCGGCGGTGGAGGCACCCTGCACTTCGAGAGCCTTGTTGCTGTGCCGTGAGATGAACCTGACGTAGCCGTCCGAGCTGTCGGCCAGCTTCCACTGCTGGTTGGTGGCGTTGAGGTCGGTCCACTGGACGATCGATCCGCCGTTCGCGGTGGACCAGTCGTAGACGTCCAGCACCTTGGCCGAGTGGACGGACTTGATCCGGTAGTAGCCGTCCCCGGAATCGATGAACTGCCACTGCTGCTGGTTCTGATCGTTCCGGGTCCACTGGGTGATGCGGGCGCCGTCCCCGGTCGCCAGGTTGTAGACGTCCAGGGCCTTACCGCTGTTCCGGTTGACCAGTACGTAGGAGGCGCCGGAATCGACGGTCGCCGCGGCGGCCGGCTGGGCCCCTAGGAAGCCGGCCACGAGCAACAAGGGTGCGAGGAGAGCGAGCAGGCGCTCCGGACGGACCGGGAACGCATGGCGGAACCACATCGAAGGACCTCCTGGGAGGGAGCGGGGCGAGGTGCCCCGGCGGGCCATGGCACGGGATGCAGGGAGAACGTTGTTTTCTCGGAAAGTTTCGAAAAAACTACTGTTCTCATGGCGCCACAAGCTAGGAATGTGAACGCTCGCAGTCAAGGTATACGGCAGATCTGGTTGCGATCCGGCCGGCTCGGAACGTACTTGATGCGGGTGCAAGCCTTGCGATGCAAGCCAGTTGGCGGGGTCGTTCGGCTGTCGGTAGCCGCCGGGACGGCTCACGGGTGGGTTCACCTGCGCTTGAAAAGTTTCGCAAATGTTAGCGCCCACAATCTGTGCGCGAAGTATTGACGATCCACCGTCAACGCCTCGATCATCCGTGTCTGGGACACCCGACGTGGTTCGGGACGCCCCGCCGCGTCGGCTCCGGACGGTCGCTGCCGACCGGTGGATCCGCGCAGAGCCGCACGACGGATCCGCGCACTCCGGCCGTCGTCCGTCGACCGCACGAGGGCGACGACGCCGCCCCGCGATTCAGCCATTCCGCGACTCCTGTTTTGGAGGCATGCCCATGGACTCCTACGCCCTTCCGAGATCTGCTCCGAGCCCGAGATCTGCTCTGAGCCGCCCGCTCCGCGCTCTGCTGCCGACGCTGCTCGTCGGCGCCCTGGGTGCGTCCGCCGCACTGGTCGCACCGACGAACGCGCACGCCGCCGAGACCACGCTCGGCGCCGCGGCGGCGCAGAGCGGCCGCTATTTCGGTACTGCCGTCGCCTCGGGCAAACTCGGCGACTCGGCGTACACCTCGATCGCGTCCCGTGAGTTCAACATGGTGACGGCCGAGAACGAGATGAAGATCGACGCCACCGAGCCGCAGCGGGGGCAGTTCAACTTCACCAACGGCGACCGCGTCTACAACTGGGCCGTGCAGAACGGCAAACAGGTGCGTGGTCACACCCTGGCCTGGCACTCCCAGCAGCCCGGCTGGATGCAGAGCCTGAGCGGCAGCTCGCTCCGCCAGGCGATGACCGACCACATCGACGGCGTGATGGCCCACTACAAGGGCAAGATCGCGCAGTGGGACGTCGTGAACGAGGCTTTCGCCGACGGCAATTCGGGTGGCCGCCGAGACTCCAACCTGCAGCGCACCGGCAACGACTGGATCGAGTCCGCGTTCCGCACCGCGCGCGCCGCCGACCCGTCCGCCAAGCTCTGCTACAACGACTACAACATCGAGAACTGGAACTGGGCCAAGACCCAGGGCGTGTACAACATGGTCAAGGACTTCAAGTCGCGCGGCGTGCCGATCGACTGCGTGGGCTTCCAGTCGCACTTCAACAGCGGCAGCCCCTACGACGGCAACTTCCGCACCACCCTGCAGAACTTCGCCGCCCTCGGCGTCGACGTGGCCATCACCGAACTCGACATACAGGGCGCCTCGGCCACGACCTACGCCAACGTGGTCAACGACTGCCTGGCCGTCTCGCGTTGCCTCGGCATCACCGTCTGGGGCGTGCGTGACTCCGACTCCTGGCGATCGGGGGACACGCCGCTGCTGTTCAACAACGACAGCAGTAAGAAGTCCGCGTACAGCGCCGTCCTCAACGCTCTCAACAGCGGCTCGTCCGGCGATGGAGACGGCGGTGGAGACGGCGGTGGAGACGGTGGCGGCCAGAGCGGACAGCTCAAGGGCGTCGGCTCTGGCCGCTGCGTGGACGTACCCAACTCCGCCACCGCGGACGGCACAGCGGTCCAGCTGTACGACTGCCACAGCGCCGGCAACCAGCAGTGGGAGCGCACCTCCGCCGGTGAGCTGCGGGTCTACGGCAACAAGTGCCTCGACGCGGCCGGCAGCGGCAATGGCGCCAAGATCCAGATCTACGGCTGCTGGGGCGCCGACAACCAGAAGTGGCGCGTCAACTCCGACGGATCGATAGTCGGCGTCCAGTCCGGACTCTGCCTCGACGCCGTGGGCACAGGCACCGCCAACGGCACCCAGCTCCAGCTCTACACCTGCTCGAACGGCAGCAACCAGCGCTGGACCCTGTCGTCCTGACGCGGTCAGCCGCTGTTCCTCTCTTCCGACGCCGACGCGGACGCGATCGTCATCGGTCACGACATGCGCCCGTCCTCGCCCGGCCTCGCCGGCGCCTTCGCGCGCGGCGCCCAG
>NZ_JBSFVR010000530.1:0-3619 GCF_053592415.1 Streptomyces sp. NPDC002690
CCCTTCGCGCGGTCCGTGGGTCAGCCGGCGGCGGCGATCGCTCCCTTGGCAGCCGCGGCCGCCTTGAGCTCCATGTCACGCCGGCGCCTGCGGGCGAGCACGACCCGGCGTTCGGCGGCGGTGAGGCCGCCCCAGACCCCGTACGGCTCCGGCTGCATCAGGGCATGCTCCTGACACTCCACCATGACGGGGCAGCGGGCGCAGACCCGCTTGGCGGCGTCCTCGCGGGACAGCCGGGCGGCGGTCGGCTCCTTCGACGGAGCGAAGAAGAGCCCGGCTTCGTCCCGGCGGCACACCGCCTCGGAATGCCAGGGGCCCGCCTGGTCTTCCCGTGCGGGAGTTCGCTGAGTGGGCACAGCGGCGACCTGCACGGACTGATGAGGCAGTTGCAGCACGGTCTACTCCTGACGACGGCTTCGCGAGCGAGAGACGATGCAGGATTCTTTACCCGCTGTACGCACGGCTATGCGCTGAGTGGCACCGCCGAACGGGGCACGCAAGAGGGTGCGGGCCAACCTCTGGCCGGATAGCGCCCCTTGCGCCCCGCGTGCGCCGCCCCCGCCCCTGCGCCCGGCTCCGGTCGCGCATCCGTCGACGGGTGCGCGCCGGCCGTTCGCTCAGCGTCCGAGGTGCTTGCGCAGCTGGCGGTGGAGGTTCTCGATCAGCTTGCCCCGCTTGGGCTTGGCCTCGACGTTCCCGAAGACCGAGTAGCCGTTGACGACGACGACCGGCGCCTCCGGATCGGGGGATTCGGTGTTCTCCACCTCGAAGTTGGCGAAGATCCCCGTACCGCTGCCGCGCAGGGTGATGTTCTCCGGGACCTTGACCTCGACATTGCCGAAAATCGACGTCGCGTTGATGACGGTGAGCCGCTGCCCGAACAGCGCCTCGGTCAGGTCGATCTCCACCGTGCCGAAGAGCGCGAACGCGTGGGTGCGCCCGCCGACCCGCCAACGGCCCCTGCGCGTCGCGCTGCTGAAGACCGCGACGAGCTTCTCCGCGTCGGCGGAGGCCACGCCCGGCTCGTAGGCGAAGGGACTCCCGGCCGGCCGGGCGGCCGAGGAACTCCCGGCCGCGGGAAGGTCGCTCACCAGAGGTTCCAACTCGCCGAGGGTCTTGGCGCGGTAGACGAGTTCCACCCGCTCCGCGTGCTCCTCGGCGGTCAGCCGGCCTTCGGCCACGGCCTCCCGCAGGATGTCCGCGATCCGGTCGCGGTCGGCGTCGGACGCACGGAGTCCGGAGGGCCCGGCGGACGGGGCGTCGGCCGTGGCCGTCGGCCGCGGGGACTGCTGAGGCTGCTTTTCGAGGTCCACCGGCCCAGCGTACCCAAACGCGATAGATCGCGACTAGGCCGTGTCCGGCAATTCGCGTCGGATCGGCGGGCGGCGTCCGGTGCGGTGTGCCGCAAGGCGGAGGACCGCACCGGAAGCGGGCCGCGACGGCTTCCGTACCGCCCCGCTCCTCGCCACTCCCCCGCCCCCACCTGGGTGAGCCTTACCTCACAAGCCCGGCCGTCCTCCCGAGCCCTACCCTGGTGGGTGCGCTGTCCAAGGGAGGTCAGCCGCTGTCACCGAGTGAGGAATGGCCGAAATGGCAGAGTTTGCGTACTCCGATCTGCTCCCCGTGGGAGAGGACACCACGCCGTACCGGCTGGTGACCTCCGAAGGTGTTTCGACCTTCGAGGCCGACGGCCGTACGTTCCTCAAGGTGGCGCCCGAGGCGCTGCGCACGCTGGCCGCCGAGGCGATGCACGACATCTCCCACTACCTGCGCCCCACGCACCTCGCGCAGCTGCGCCGGATCATCGACGACCCGGAGGCATCCTCGAACGACAAGTTCGTGGCGCTCGACCTGCTGAAGAACGCCAACATCGCCGCCGCCGGCGTGCTCCCGATGTGCCAGGACACCGGCACGGCCATCGTCATGGGCAAGCGCGGGCAGAACGTGCTGACCGAGGGCGGTGACGAGGAGGCGCTGTCGCACGGCATCTTCGACGCGTACACCAAGCTCAACCTGCGCTACTCGCAGATGGCCCCGATCACCATGTGGGAGGAGAAGAACACCGGCTCCAACCTCCCGGCGCAGATCGAGCTGTACGCGACCGACGGCGGCGCCTACAAGTTCCTCTTCATGGCGAAGGGCGGCGGCTCCGCCAACAAGTCGTTCCTCTACCAGGAGACGAAGGCCGTCCTGAACGAGGCCTCCATGATGAAGTTCCTGGAGGAGAAGATCCGTTCGCTGGGCACCGCGGCCTGCCCGCCGTACCACCTGGCGATCGTGGTCGGCGGCACGTCGGCGGAGTTCGCGCTGAAGACCGCCAAGTACGCCTCCGCGCACTACCTCGACGAGCTGCCGGGCGAGGGCTCCCCCACCGGGCACGGCTTCCGGGACAAGGAGCTGGAGGAGAAGGTCTTCGAGCTGACGCAGAAGATCGGGATCGGCGCGCAGTTCGGCGGCAAGTACTTCTGCCACGACGTGCGCGTGGTCCGCCTCCCCCGGCACGGCGCCTCGCTGCCGGTGGCCATCGCCGTCTCCTGCTCCGCCGACCGCCAGGCCACCGCGAAGATCACCGCCGAGGGCGTCTTCCTGGAGCAGCTGGAGACTGACCCGGCGCGCTTCCTGCCGGACACCACCGACGAGCACCTCGACGAGTCCGGTGACGTGGTGCGGATCGACCTCAACCGGCCGATGGACGAGATCCTCGCCGAGCTGACCAAGTACCCGGTCAAGACCCGCCTCTCGCTGACCGGTCCGCTGGTCGTGGCGCGCGACATCGCGCACGCCAAGATCAAGGAGCGGCTGGACGCCGGCGAGGAGATGCCGCAGTACCTCAAGGACCACCCGGTCTACTACGCGGGCCCGGCGAAGACGCCCGAGGGGTACGCCTCCGGTTCGTTCGGCCCGACGACGGCCGGCCGGATGGACAGCTACGTCGAGCAGTTCCAGGCGGCGGGCGGCTCCAAGGTGATGCTGGCGAAGGGCAACCGGAGCAAGCAGGTCACCGACGCGTGCGGCACGCACGGCGGGTTCTACCTCGGCTCGATCGGCGGCCCCGCGGCCCGGCTGGCCCAGGACTGCATCAAGAAGGTCGAGGTCGTCGAGTACGAGGAGCTCGGCATGGAGGCGGTCTGGCGTATCGAGGTCGAGGACTTCCCCGCGTTCGTCGTGGTGGACGACAAGGGCAACGACTTCTTCACCGAGCCCGCTCCGGCACCGACCTTCACCAGCATCCCGGTGCGCGGTCCCGGTCTCGCCTGATCCACGAGGTCTGCGGGGTCTGCGGGGCCTTCGCGGTCTGCGGGGCCTTCGGGGTCTGCGGGTTCCACGAGGTCTTCGGTGCCCGCGAGGTTCACGAGGTCCAGAAAAGAGTCCACAGGACCCCTACGGGGCGTTCCGGCCGATGACATCCGGCCGGGGCGCCCCGTCCGCCTTCCGGGGGTCGCGGCCGGAGCCACCCCGTGGGCGCATGGGCGAATTCCAGCCAATCTCGCTCTTCGCGAAGGGCCCCGGCCGCTCCGCCCGGGCCTGGTCCGGGACAACGGCGTACCGGGATGGCTGCGGGTCACCGCGGGGACCCCGGCAGAGAACGACGCGTTCCTCGATGCGGTTCGCGAAATCA
>NZ_JBSFVR010000531.1:0-3616 GCF_053592415.1 Streptomyces sp. NPDC002690
GAGGTCGGCCCAGCCGAGGTCGTCGCCCAGGATGAAGAGGATGTTGGGGTCACCGGCCATGTCGAGCGGGTGGTCGCCGACGTAGGCGGCGACGGCGCGGGCGCGCATCGCGTCCGCCTTGCCGGTCCCCGAGAGCCGGCAGTCGAGGGAGTCGGCGCGCAGGCCGGACCAGCGCAGGCAGGCCGTGGCCGTGCTGTCCTGCCGGCTGGTGATCACCGAGCAGCGGCCGCCGGAGGCGCGGACCGCGTCCATGAGGGCGGCCGCCCCCGGCATCGGCTCGGCCGACCCCTCACCCAGTTCCAGGAACGCGGCGAGGAAGAGCTCCGCGGCGGGACGCAACTGACGGGCCGACACCCACGGGGACAGCAGCTCGCGCAGCGGCGGGCCGATGCGTGCGGCGGCCGCGTCGGCGTCGATCGCGAGGCCCAGCTCTTCGTTGACCCGGCGGAGCGCCAGAGCCGTCGCCGGGCGGGTGTCGACCAGGGTGAGGTCCAGGTCGAAGCCGATCACCGCAGCCGGCGGCAGGCGGAGACGGGCCGGGGCGGCGCCGCCGCCCGGTGCCGGGAGGACCACCTTCCGTCAGCCGACGGGGGCAGGCTCGTCGGCCCAGCCCGCGACGGAGAACGCGGTCCCGTCGCGCAGCGCGGTGAGGGCGCCGGCCACCTGCGGGAGCAGGGGGGAGGGCAGCTCGTCCTCGGCGAAGAAGCCGATCCGGCAGCAGCGGTCCGGCTCCATGTTGCGCGGCTCGCCGGACCAGCGCAGGGCCTCGAAGAAGACGCTGACGCGGGAGGCGCCCGCGCGGTTGCGGTGGTGCATCAGGTGGCGGAAGGCCAGGTCCCGCGTCTCGACGACGACGCCCGTCTCCTCGGCCAGTTCCCGGATCGCACCGGCCACGACGGACTCGTCCGCGTTCAGGTGGCCGCCGGGAAGCTGCCACCAGCCGCCGCCGGGGAGCTGGAGGGCACGTCTGCTGAGCAGCAGTTGCCCATCCTGCCGCACCACGGTGTGCACGTGGACGACCGTGGTGAACCGGTCGACTGATTCCAGCATCAGGAGCCGCCCTCAAAGTGATCGAAACCGGTACGACGGGGGTGATCGGCCTGGCAGGGCGATCTGACGTGGCATCGCCTGGAGTGCGCCAGTAACAGTATCGCCCTGTCGTGTTGTCGCATAGGATGCGTCAGCTCGCGATGTCTGCGGATCCATCACCGTTCCCACCGCAAGGGAGCACAATGCCTGCGCTCACCTCCGGCTTGCCTCCCGCCGACGCGCCGTACAACCGGCCGGAGCACTGGGCGGCGGTCCTGCCCGACCGTGTGGCGGTCGCCGGGCGCGGCCCCGAAGACTCGCTCACGTACGCGCAGTGGGACGCGGCGGCCGACCGGCTGGCGGACGCCCTGGAGGCCCTGTTGCACGGCCCCGGCCCGGTGGCGGTCCGGATGCGGATGCGTGCCGAGTGGCCGGTGGCCGGCCTGGCACTGGCGAAGCTCGACCGCCGCATGGTCGTCCTCGACCCGGCGGCGGACGCCCGGCGCATCCGGCAGGCGCTCGCCGGGACCGGCAGCCGAGTGCTGCTCTTCGACGACCCGGCGGCCGAGCCCCGGCAGCACGGTGCGCTGTGGGAGGGGCTGGACCTCGTCCCGGTCGCTGTCGACCCCGGCCCCGGGTGGCTGCGCTCCGGCGCGGACACCCTCGCCGGTCTGCTCGCCCGCCCCGCAGGCACCCGGCGCGTCAGCTTCACCGACGCGCCGCTGGTGCTGCACACCTCCGGCACCACCGCGGCAGCCCGCAGCGTCACCCGCCCCGCCGCCACGGACCGGGAATCGATGCGCAGGAAACGGGAGTACCGGCGGGACATCGCCGCCAGTCGGCCCGCGGGCGACAACGACCAGGTCCTGCTCACGCTTCCGCTGCACCACGGCACCGGCCAGGCGCAGTTGCGCCGGGCGTCGGCCACCGCAGCCACCGTCCACCTGCACGAGCCGTTCGACGCGGCCCTCGTCCCCGGGCTGATCGAGGAACGCGGCATCACCCACTGGGCCACCGTCCCAGCCCAGTTGAGGCAGTTGCGTGCTCTGCCCGAGGCTGCGCTCGCCCGCCACGATCTGACTTCCCTGCGGGTGCTGAGCGTCGGCGCCGACCCGGTGCCCGTCGTGCTGCGCGAGTGGCTGGCGCGGGCACTGCCGCACGCCGGGCTGTACGAGAGCTACGGCGCGACCGAGGTCGGCCCGGTCGCGTGGACGGGGCCGAGGGACGGCGCCGTACGGGGTGGCTTCCGAGGGCGACCGCACTACAACGTCGAGGTGCGCGTCGTGGACGCCGAGGGGCGGGACGTACCCGAGGGCGAGGCGGGGGAGTTGCTGGTACGCACACCGCTGTCCGTCCTCACGGAGGAGTGCCCCGACGGGTACACCCTGATCGGCGACGTCGGCCGGCTCTGCGCGGACGGCACCCTCCATGTGCTGGGCCGCACGGCCGACTGCGTGTGGGCGGACGGAGCCGTCCTGCACCCGGGCGGGATCGAGGAGGCCGTACTGCGCCACCCCCGGGTCGACGACTGCGTGGTCGTCGCCGGGCCCGCGCCGTCGGGCAACGGCACGGCGTGGACGGCGTTCTGCGAGGCGCCGGGCCTGACCGGTGCGGAGCTGGCCCGGGAACTGGCCGGCTCCCTGCCGGCCGACCGCGCGAGGAGCGCCGGCGAGCCGGTGTTCGTGGAAGTGGTGGGGGAGTTGCCGCGCAACGCGATGGGGAAGGTGCCGCGCCGGGTGCTGCGCGAGCGGACCGGCCGGGGCACCCCGGTGCCTGCCCGCGGGGAGGTGCCCGGACATGTCCGCTGAGACCGCCGTGACCGCCGAGGCGCTCGACCGGGCGTGGGCCCAGGTCAGCTCCGAGCTCGCCGCCGACCCGCTGCCCGACCCCGCCGCGGCGGCGCGATTCGCCGGTCGGTGGCCGCAGGTACGCGCCCGTCTGCTCGCCGACCTGGCCGACGGCCGGTACCGGCCCCGGCCGTTCGAGATCGCGGAGGTTCCCAAGGGCGGCGGCGCGCACCGCCCGGTGCCGCTGCTCGACCTCGCCGACCGGGTCGCCTACGCGGCCCTCGTCGGCGCGATGGCCGTCCGCATCGACGCGGCCCTCGACGACCACGTGTTCAGCAACCGGCTGGACGCACAGGGCCGCCGGCTCCACTCCGGCGGGCGCGAATGGCTCAGGTTCGAGGGCGCCGCCCGCCTCCTGCACCGCGACCACGGGGGCAAGGCGCTGCTCGACACCGACGTGTCCGCCTTCTTCGAAAGCTTCGACACCGCCGTGCTGGCCGCCGACCTCGCTGCCGTCCAGGCCCCGGTGGACCGGATCGAAGGGCTGCTGGACTTCCTCACCCGGCTCACCGCCGACTCGGCCCTGCGGGGCCTGCCGCACGACCAGGACGCCACCGCGATCCTCGGCAACCTCTACCTGGCCCCCGTGGACCGGCTGTTGCGCGGCGAGGGGCTGGGCTTCGTCCGCTACCTGGACGACATCAACGAGGGACCGCTGCGGCAGAAGGCACTCGGCCTGAACGGGGCGTTGATGTCGGCGGGGTTCACGACCGGCGCGATCCTGGGCGGGGTGCTGACCG
>NZ_JBSFVR010000532.1:0-3600 GCF_053592415.1 Streptomyces sp. NPDC002690
TGCGGTGGGAGGAGAGGATGCCCTTGGGGCGTCCGGTGGAGCCGGAGGTGAACATCACGCAGGCGAGGTCGTCGCCCTGGATGGGCAGGCCGGGGCCCGCACCGGGGGTATGGGCCGGTCGTCGTGGGCGCCGGGCGCCTGGGTCGTACGGAGTGGGCGCATGGCCTCCTCGTTCCGGTCGGGAAAGGGGTGGTCGGGGGGCTGGTACGGGGGGGCTGGTACGGGGGGGGCTGATACGGCGACGGGCGGGTCAGGAGGTGACGGCCGTGGACGAATCGGCGGGCGTGGACGGGTCGGCGGACGTGGTGAGCCGGTCGGTGTGCCGGGCGCGTTCGGCGGAGACGGACGCGTAGGCGTCGGCGTCCCGCGCCGTGGGCGAGAGCGCGACGAACGCCGAGGTGAGGAAGAGATAGGAGCCGAGCCCGACGGTGAGGGGAAAGATGAACTGCATGGCCGTGGCCCCGGTCAGGGGCGCGGCGGACGGGGCGACCTCGACGCCGACCGCCAGCATCCCGGTGTAGTGCATGGAGCTCACGGCGGCGCCCATCACGAGGGAAGCGAGTATCACGGCTCCGGGCGTGTGGATGTTGAGGGCCGCCCAGAGGGCCACGGTGGCGGCGACGACGGCGATCACCACGGAGACCGCGACCATCACGGGGTTGTAGTGGACCTCGCCGTGCAGGTGGATGGCGGCCATGCCGAGGTAGTGCATGCTCGCGACGCCGACGCCGGTGGTGAGCCCGCCGGTCAGCAGAGCCCGTTCACGGTTGCGTCCGTGTCCCACGGCGAAGACGCCGATCCCGACGACCACCATGGCGACGACCAGGCTGAAGAGTGTCAGGCCCACGCCGTAGCGGATGTCGGTGCCGGTGACCCCGAAGCCGAGCATGGCGACGAAGTGCATCGTCCAGATACCGGTGCCGAGGGCAGATGCCGCGGTGAGCAGCCAGTTGCGCCGCGAACGGCCGGTGGTGTGCAGCGCGCGCACGGTGCACCGCAGGCCGAGCGCCGCGCCGATCGATGCCATCGCGTACGACAGCACGGGTGTCAGCCAGCCGAAGGTGGCGTGGTCCAGGTGTCCCATAAATCGGGGACGCTAGCCCGGCGAACGGTACGTGCCGGGGGCACACTTCGAAATTCACGGAATATGACAGATCGCCGTTCTGAAGCGATCGAAGAGTGGCCGATTCTGTCGCTCAAAGCCCGCCGACGGACGTCGCCGTTGTCATCATGAACTCGCCAAATACGCTCGTGCCGCTCGGAGATCCCCCACTTCGCGCGGCCTTCCCGGAGTGTTCCCCGCTCTCCGCGAACTCACTCCCCCCACAGTCCCGTTCCGGCCATCCAACCGCGATCATGTGCACATGAGCGATGAACGGACACATGTACGCGACTTCTTCACCGAGCGAGCGGCCGGCTGGGACAGCCGCTTCGCGGGCGACGGCCCTGCCTACGCTTCGGCGGTGAGCCTTCTCGGGCTGCGCCCCGGGGACGCGGTGCTCGACGCGGGCTGCGGTACGGGGCGGGCCCTGCCGGTCCTGCGCGAGGCGGTCGGCCCGTCCGGCACGGTTCTGGGCGCGGACCTGACACCCGCGATGCTCCGGGAGGCGGTACGGGCCCGGCGCGACCGGTACGCCGCGCTGCTTCTCGCCGACGTCGCGCACGTCCCGCTGCGCGAGGCGGCCCTGGACGCCGTGTTCGGCGCCGGACTGGTGTCCCACCTCGCCCGGCCGGAGGCCGGTCTGCGCGAACTGGCCCGAGTGGTGCGGCCGGGCGGCCGGCTCGCCCTCTTCCACCCGATCGGCAGGGCAGCCCTCGCCGCACGGCACGGTCGCGCTCTCACCGAGGACGACCTGCGCGCTGAGCCCAACCTCCGTTCGCTGCTGGCCCGTTCGGGGTGGCGGATGGACTCGTACACCGACGAGGACGACCGGTTCCTTTCCCTCGCCCACCGCACGCCGTGAGCGTTCCGGCCACTCCGTACGCCACCCCGGCGGCTCCGCGCATCGGGCCGCTGCGCACCCCGTACCCCGGCCGCGGAGCGGCAGGACCCAGGGCGGGCGGGCCCCCGGAATCACCCGGCGGCGGCGCCCCCGTCCGGTGCGCGGTGGTGCGGCACCGGGCAGCCACGGACTCCCGGCACGGGAAATGTCCCGAGCGCGGCCACCTCGTACCCGTCCGGGTATCCCTTGATCTCCGGGTTCTGGCGGCCGTAGTGCGGCCGGGAACGCGGCGGAAGAAGCCGGACCGCCCGCGCCCTGAGCCGCAGCGCCCCCCTGGTCAGGCCGCGCGCGAGGGCGCCCGGACGCCGGTAGCGGAAGGCGTCCAGCAACGCGTCGTCGAGGAGCGCGAGGCTCGCCCCGCGCACCAGCCGCGCCAGCGGCGCGGGGTACCACGAGGCCATCAGGTCCAAGGTGGCGTCGGAAACCTTCCTGGCGCCCTCGTCCCACCCGAAGTGGGCTTTCTCGTAGGCGTCGAGAGTCTTCTCGAACTCCTCGTAGGTGCGGGGCAGGTCCTTGATCCCCAGGTGAGCGCCGAGCGTACGGTAGTAGACGGCGCATGCCTGGCGCTCGTGGGCGGACATCCTGCGCCAGCCGTAGGCGTCCAGCCAACGCTTGGGGACCACGACGAAGGTGCAGAGCACGTACCGCATGTCGTCGTCGGCGATGTTGTAGCTGCGGTGCATGCCGTTGATCCGGCGGAGTGCCGTACGCCCTTCCTCGGAGTCGAACCCGTGCTCCACCACGGTGTCGAGCAGGAGCGACGTGTCGTCGTAGCGCTTCTGGGAACGGCCCGTCAGTTCTGTTGTCGTCGCGAGCAGTCGGCCGATCGCGGGCACGGCATAGGTGCGGTACAGAGCCAGTTCGAGCGCCCTGGTGACGTCCCAGGGGAATTCGAGTGTGACGCAGAGGCGGTAGATACGGAGGAAGTCCCTCTCGGGATCGAGGCTCTGGATTTCCTTCAGCCGGTCGTACCTCTTCACGCCCGCGTCCCTCCGTCGGCCCGGACCCCTCACTCTACGGCGGCCAGGAGCAGCACGGACCCGGACCGGAGGAGGGCCGCCCGGTCCGGAAGCCGGCGATCGACCGTCGCGCGAGGTCTCGACGGCGGGGTTACCGGGTAGTTAGGGTGCGCCGACGAAGCCGAAGAGGGCGACGGACGAGCATCGGGACCAGAGGAGGACACCGTGGCCGGGACGGACGACACGATCGCCGCCGACGACGACGCGCTGTACGTACTGACCGCGCTCCTGCTGACCCCGGCAAGCTTTCCCACCGTGCTGGGCGACGACTATCCGGCCGCGTGCGCGGCGCTCACCCTCGAACCGTACGAGGAGGGGTACGGCCTCGTACTCGGCCAGGACGGGGCGGGGGCCCGCTGGACCGTGGTGATCGAGGACGTCACCCTGGTCGCCGGCACCATCGCGGCCTGGGACTGCGGTATCGCTCAGGAACTCTCGCCCGACGACCGCACGGTCGTCTGCGCCCTGCCGGGCTGGTCCGAGCGAAGTCCTTCCGGACGGACGGGCGTTCGGTCCGGACCGTGCGCGCGGTGGACGGCATCGACCTGACGATCGGGGCCGGGGAGACGGTCGCACTG
>NZ_JBSFVR010000533.1:0-3591 GCF_053592415.1 Streptomyces sp. NPDC002690
ACGGCGTTTTCCGGCCCGAGCGCGCTCGTACCCGGGGTCAGTCGCGCGCGGTCGCGGCGACGAAGGACGCCCAGGCGTCGGGCGCCACCGTGAGGGTGGGGCCGGGGCGCTGCTTGGAATCGCGGACGTGGACGGCGCCGGGGGAGGCAGCGACCTCAAGGCAATTCCCGCCCTCGGCCCCGCTGTAGGTGCTCTTGAACCAGTGCAGTGCTGCGACGGAACTGCCCGTGGTGACGTGGACTCTCATACCTCTCCCAGCTGTTTCTCGATGAAGCCCAGGGACTCACGCGGGTTGAGAGCCTGGGCTCGGATGATCCCATAGCGGGCCGACAGGGCGCGGACCTCCGCCCGCTCGGTCACCAGTGTGCTCCGGCCCTGCACTTCGAGATAGCCGACCGGCTCGCCGTGCTGCGGGGTGAGCACGGTGAACGGGCCGTCCACGCCCGCGTTGTCCTCTCGGTCCGCAGGCATGACCTGGATTTCGACATTGCGCTTCTCCCCGATCAGCAACAGGTGTTCGAGCTGACCGCGTCGCGCCTCGCGGCCGCCCAGCCCCCGGGTCACCACGTACTCCTCCATGACGAAGCTGAGGAGCGGGGCGGGCCAGCGGCTGAAGATTTCCTGGCGCGCCTGTCGCGCAGCCACCCGGAGTTCGATGGTGGCCTCATCGAGCAGCGGACGCCGCTCTTTCAGCAGCGCGCGGGTGTACTCCTCGGTCTGAAGCGGCCCGTTGACCACCAGAGTCTCGTAGCCGGCGAGTTCCGCCGCCTCCGCCTCCATTTTGGCGGCGTCACGGAAGAAGGCCGGGTACTGGGCGCGCGCCACTTCCTCCTTGCCCGCGCTCAGCACCCCGTTGGCCCGCAGGACCTCGTCCACCTGGTCGATGAACTTCGGTGGGGGGATGCGCCGCCCCTGTTCGAAGGCCGCGATGGTGGAGGCGGAGTAGCCGGTCAAGACGCCGAGCTGGGCCCGTTCCAGCCCGGCCGCAGACCGGAACAGTTTCAACTGGCGCCCGAAGACGGCCAGGATGCCCGTCCCGCTCTCGTACGCCTCGGGTGGTTGCTGCTGCTCCGGCATGACGCCTGCCTCCACGATCGTTCCGCCCTGCCGCCTCACGCTCCGTCGCGTGTACAGGGTGACCGTCGCCGCGTACAGCCCCGGGCCGTGAGTGCGTCGGTCCTGGTCAAGATATGCGGACGCGGCCAGGGTTTTCCTCATGAACGAAGCAATTACCTCTCCCGGGGAAATGGTTGAAAACCGCACTCCGACAAGGGAGTTCGCCATGCGGTTCACGTCGACGCCGCGCGGTGCCCGGCTGTCCCGTCGGCTCGTCTCGCTCCGGCTCCAGGAGTGGGGACACCCCTGGGCTTCGGAGACGAACGACACCCTGTCCCTCATCGCCGCCGAGCTGACCGCGAACGCGGTGCGTCACGGTCGGGTGGTGGGCCGGGACTTCCACGTGCGGCTCACCGAGGTGGGCAGCACTCTGCGGGTGGAGGTGACGGACACCCGTACCGAGCGGTGCCCGTCACCCGGTGAACCGCTCGAACCGGCCCTGGACGAGGAGTCGGGCCGGGGGCTCCTCCTCGTCTCCCGGCTCGCCGACCGCTGGGGCGTCGCGCCCCGGCCGGGGGCGCCGGGCAAGACGGTGTGGGCGGAGGTGTGCGGGGAGAAGGGCCCGCCCGGCACCGTCTGACCGTACGTCGTCAGCTCTGCTCGGTGTGCTTCTCTCCCGTTGTTTTCGGCGGCAGCTCGCCCGCCCGGTCGACCACGCCCCAGCCGGTCCGGGCCAGGCTGGAGAGGAGGGTCCCCGACTCACCGTAGGAGGTGTCCTTTGTGAGGTAGCTGCGCGAACCGAGGAAGGAGAGGTCGGCCCGGTCGAAGACCCACTCGGTCCGGGTGCCGTACCGGGTGTCCTCGCGGGCGATGCCGAGTCCGTGCCGCCCGAGAGCATCGGCTGCCTGCGGGGCCTCGACGACCCCCGGGAGTCTGGCCGCGGCCTCGTACAGTGCGGCGGCCGTGGGGGCCGGCATCACCGCTGTCAGCAGTTCACCGATCCGGTCGAAGACGGCCTGGGCGCGCTCCTGGCCGGGGGACTCGGGGGTGTGCGCGTAGAGGTACGTCAGCAGCTTGCCGGGATCGGTCGGGAGCGAACCGAGCCATGCGTAGGTGGGGCGGCTGATCCCGGCGGGCGTGCCCTCCGTGTCGCCCAGCTCCGCGTTGATGGCGAAGGTCTCCCCGCCGGTCCGGACCAGGCCGAGTTTCTTCAGCGGCCGCGGGTCCTGGGCGGCCCACTCCTCGCGCTCTTCCAGCGGGCCGACCACTGCCTTCCCGCTGGTGAGGTCCGCTCCCCGGACCGTGGAACGGATGTAGAGGAACTGGTCGTCGCGGACGGCGGGCACACCGGTGCGCAGCGCTACCGCGGAGATGCGGTGCAGCAGGGCCGGACCGCCGTGTCCGGTCGCGCCGGGGGCGGGCGAGGCGGAGGCCGCCGGCCGGTCCGGGCCCGGGGCGACGGCGACGGCGGTGACCACCACCCCGGCGAGGACGAACGCCGACACCGGTACGAGCAGGGCGGGGCGGAGGAAGCGGCGACGCGTCGTCCGGTCGGGACCGCTGGTTCCGGGACCGCTGGTTCCGGGACCGCTGGTTCCGGGGGCGACGGTGGAGGTGCCGTTCTGTTCGGCCGTTTCGCGGTCGATGAGGTTCATGAGCAGTTCCTTGTGGTGGCGGTGCCGCTCGGGGGAGAGCGCGTCCACATCCGGGGCCGGCAGCAGCCGGGCGATCTCCCGGGCGTCGGCGTCCGGAATCTGCCGGACGCCGCGCCGGCCTTGGGACAGGCCGGTGTCGTCGTGGTTCATCGGGTCCCCTCCCGTACGGGCAGGGCCGCGATCGCGGCCGTACCTGTCACCTCTCCGCGAGTGCCGTGCGGTTCCCGCTCCTCCTCCACGAGCCGGGCGAGCCTTTTGCGGGCGCGCGAGAGGCGCGAGCGCACCGTCCCGACCGGCACTCCGAGAGCCCGCGCCGCCTGCTCGTAGTCGAGGCCGGACCACACGCACAGGGACAGCACCTCCCGTTCGTGTCGCCGCAGCTTGCCGAGCGACTCCTGGACGGCCCGCAGCTTCTCCGTGTCGTCCAGGCGGCCCACGGTCTCCGGGGCGAAGTCCGGCACCACTTCGGGCCTCGGCCGGCGGGCGAGGAAGGCGATGCGGCGGCGGGCTCCTCGCCGGGCGTTCTCACATTTGTGGGTGGCGATGCCGAGGAGCCAGGGGAGCAGCGGACCGCCCTCCTCCGTCACGGTCTCCCGTCGGCGCCAGGCGGTCAGAAAGGTCTCCGACATGATGTCCTCGGCGGCCGACGGGTCACCCGTCAGCCGCAGAGCGTGCCGGTGGACCCGTGGCGCGCACTCCTCGTACAGCTCGGCGAACGCTTCGCGTTCACCCGCGCGTACCCGTCGGCGCAGGTCGTCTTCTTGTTCCCTCACACCTGTCACCTCTCCGCGGCACGGGCCGGGTTCCTGTGACCTGGGTCATGCCGGCTCGCCCTGCGTGCGTGCGCGCGCCCGCCCCCGGCCTGGTGCGGTGCCGGGGG
>NZ_JBSFVR010000534.1:0-3586 GCF_053592415.1 Streptomyces sp. NPDC002690
GCCGACGCCGTCGACCATGTCCCCCACGCCGTCGCCCAGCGACACCTGTACCACCTGGGCCGAGCCCCAGCAGGCGGGCGCCCTCCTCGCAGCCGGCCCGGCGCTCGGCGTACGCGCCGTCGCCCAGCGCGTGCTTGACGCGGGTGTCCACGACCAGCAGCCGCAGCCCGTGCGCGGCCAGGTCGAAGGGCACCTGGCGCACGGCGAGGTCGCGGGTGTCGAGGTGGAGGGCGTGGCCGTCGGTGCAGCAGGCGGACGCCATCTGGTCCATGACACCGCAGGGCACGCCGACGAAGTCGTTCTCGGCGGCCTGACCGAGGACGGCCAGTTCGGCGGCGCTCAGGCCGAGGCCGAAGAGGTCGTTCAGCGCGAGCGCCACGACCACTTCGAGGGCGGCGGACGAGGAGAGCCCGGCGCCGGTCGGCACGGTGGAGGTGAGCTGGATGTCAGCACCGGTGATCTCGTGCCCGGCCCGGCGCAGCGCCCAGACGACACCCGCCGGGTACGCGGCCCAGCCGTGGCCCTCGTTCGGGGTCAGGCCGCCGACGGAGAGCTGCACGATGCCGCCGGGGACGTCGGTGGAGTGCAGGCGCAGCTGCCCGTCGGTGCGCCGGGCGACGGCGGCACGGGCGACGTGCGGGAGGGCGAGCGGCATGACGAAGCCGTCGTTGAAGTCGGTGTACTCGCCTATGAGGTTGACGCGCCCGGGGGCGGCCCAGACGCCTTCGGGCTCGGTGCCGTACAGCGCGCGGAAGGAGGCGGCGAGGTCGGCGTCGGTGACGGCGGTGGTGGACTCGGTCATGATGCGGTGTTCTCCTCTCGGCGGGCGAACGCCCAGGCGTCGGCGACGATTCCGGCCAGGCCGGGACGGCTCGGCGTCCAGCCCAGGCGCTCGTGGGCGGTGGCGGCGGAGGCGACGAGGACGGCCGGGTCGCCGGCCCGGCGCGGGGCGGCGGTCTCCGGGATCGGGTGGCCGGTGACCTCGCGGACCGTCTCGATGACCTGGCGGACCGAGAAGCCGTTGCCGTTGCCCAGGTTGCAGATGAGGTGCTCACCGGAGGTGGCGGCGCCCAGCGCGAGGAGGTGGGCCTCGGCGAGGTCGGCGACGTGGATGTAGTCGCGGACGCAGGTGCCGTCGGGGGTGGGGTAGTCGTCGCCGTAGACGTTGATCGACTCGCGCTCGCCCGCGGCGACCTGGAGGACCAGCGGGATGAGGTGGGACTCGGGGTCGTGCCGCTCCCCGGTGTTCCCGTAGGCGCCGGCCACGTTGAAGTAGCGCAGCGAGACGGCGGCCAGCCCGTGGGCGGCGGCCTCCCCGGTGATCATGTGGTCGACGGCCAGCTTGGTCGCGCCGTACGGGTTGGTGGGCGCGGTCGGGTCGGTCTCCGTGATGGGGCTGGAGACCGGCTCGCCGTAGGTGGCGGCGGTGGAGGAGAAGACCAGGGTGCGCACCCCGGCGTCCCGCATCGCGGCGAGCAGCGCGGTGGTGCCGCCGACGTTGTTGAGCCAGTACTTCTCCGGGTTCACGACGGATTCGCCGACCTGCGAGAACGCGGCGAAGTGGAGGACGGCGTCGTAGGAGGGGTCGAGCCACTTCGCGGCGTCCTGGATGCGGCCCTCGATGAACTCGGCGCCCTGCGGGACGCCCTCCCGGAAGCCCGTGGAGAGGTCGTCGAGCACGGTGACGGTGTGCCCGGCCTCCAGCAGGTGGGTGGCGACCACACTGCCCACATAACCGGCGCCGCCGGTGACCAGGTACTTCTTCGGGGTGCTGCTGCTCACTTGCTCGCTACCTCTCGCAGTCGCTCGGCCGCGGTCTCCGGCGGCACGTCGTTGATGAACGCTCCCATGCCGGACTCCGATCCGGCGAGGAACTTCAGCTTGCCGGGAGTACGACGGATGGTGAACAGCTCCAGGTGGAGTGCGAGCTCCTCGCGCCCGGGGGCGCGGAACGGCGCCTGGTGCCAGGCGGCGATGTACGGGGTGGGGGGCGCGTCGGGGCCGAAGATCCGGTCGAAGCGGCGCAGGAGTTCCAGGTAGATCTGCGGGAACTCCGCGCGGGCGGCGTCGTCCAGGTCACGGAAGTCGGCGACGCGGTGGCGGGGATAGAGGTGCACCTCGTACGGCCAGTGGGCGGCGTACGGGACGAAGGCGACCCAGTGCTCGCCGGTGAGGACGATCCGGTCGCCCTCGGCGATCTCGCGGGCGACGACGTCCTCGAAGAGGTTGCGCCCGGTCTCCTCGCGGTGGGCGACGGCGGAACGCAACATCAGTTCGGTTCGGGGCGTGACGAAGGGGTACCCGTAGATCTGGCCGTGAGGGTGACCGAGAGTCACACCGATCTCGGCGCCGCGGTTCTCGAAGGGGAAGACCTGGGCGACCTGGTCGAGCTGGGCGAGAGCGGCGGTGCGGTCGGTCCAGGCCGCCAGCACGAGGGCCGCCTGGTCCTCGGTGAGGTCGGCGAAGGAGGAGTCGTGGTCGGAGGCGAAGCACACGACCTCGCAGCGGCCGGAGTCACCGGCGAGCGAGGGGAAGCGGTTCTCGAAGACGACGACGTCGTAGTTGTCGTCGGGGATCTCGCTGAGCCGCCCCTCGCGGGAGGGGCAGAGCGGGCACTCGTCGGCCGGCGGGTGGTAGGTGCGGCCCTGGCGGTGGGAGGCGATGGCCACCGAGTCCCCGAGGAGCGGGTCGCGCCGGATCTCGGACGAAGTGGCGACGGCGTCGAGCGGCCTGCGGTCCACCGCGTCCCGCGCGGTGCCCTCGGCGGAGTCGTAATAGATCAGTTCCCGACCGTCGGCGAGGGTCGTTGCCGTCTTCTTCACCAGGTTCCTCCAAACATAACTAAACACAACTAATCACAATCGAACAGGGGCGTCAATGACGTAACTCTTTGTAGACAAGTTGCTCCTCTGTGTTTGCTTAAGTGGATACCTGGTTCTTTACATCAGGTCATTTCGCCCTCTCGCATCACGATCAAACAAAGAACACCAGTTACTTTGTTCAGTTATTGAACGCGGGGGCGTAGGTTTCATCAGGTTCAGTTCGCGCAACGAAGCGAGTACCCCCCATGAACTATCTGGCTGAAGGGCTCCGGCTCCCCACGAACGGTCTGGATTACACGATCCTGGCCATCTACTTCGTCGTGGTCCTCGGCATCGGCTTCGCGGCTCGCGCCAGCGTGAAGACCAGCCTCGACTTCTTCCTCTCCGGCCGCTCCCTGCCCGCCTGGGTCACCGGTCTGGCCTTCGTGGCCGCCAACCTCGGCGCCACCGAGATCCTCGGCATGGCGGCGACCGGCGCGCAGTACGGCGTCTCGGTCGTCCACTGGTACTGGATCGGCGCCATCCCCGCCATGGTCTTCCTCGGCCTGGTGATGATGCCGTTCTACTACCGCTCGAAGGTCCGGTCCGTCCCGGAGTTCCTTCTCCAGCGGTTCGACAAGTCGGCCCACGTACTGAGTTCGGCCCTGTTCGCGTTCGCCGCCATCCTGATAGCCGGCGTCAACCTGTACGCGCTCTCGATCGTCGTGGAAGCGCTGCTGGGCTGGGACCGCTGGGTCGCGATCGTCGTCGCCGGTGTGTTCGTC
>NZ_JBSFVR010000535.1:0-3561 GCF_053592415.1 Streptomyces sp. NPDC002690
CAGCGAGTCGATCGCCCGGTCCATCAGCCCCTGCAGCCAGTCACGGATCTCGTCCACCCCCTCCACGCACCGGCCGTGCTCGTCGAGGCGGGCCACCTCGCCGGTCAGGAGGCCGTCGGCCCCCACCTCCAGCTCGGTGCAGAGCACGGTCGCGACCCCCAGCTCCTCGGCGAGGGGGGCCAGAAGAGGGTGCATCGACCCCGATACCAGCACGACCTCGCGGCCTGCCGCCCGGTGCCCGGCGAGGGCCTCCACGGAGTCGAGGACGAACGCCGCGGCGCCCCTGCGGTAGGCGTCGTACCAGCGCCGGCCCGCCGCTTCGAGATCCGCCAGGGCGACTCCGGCGTATCGCCGGTAGTACCACCGGTTCAGCGCCTCGCGATCCGGCTCGGACCGGGCCGCGGTCCGCAGGGCGGACGCGTCCGACTCGGACCGCGCGGGGTCCGTCGCCGCGAGCCAGTACTCCCGGAACACCACCATGCTCTTGGCCGTGATCACTGTCTCGTCGACGTCGAAGAAGGCGAGCGCCGGCACTTTTCGGCCCTCGGCCGTCATCGGGCACCCCCGCCGTCCCGGGCGTGCTCATCCCGCATCGCCACCGCGTCCGCGTAGGCGTCGGCCGCGCTCGCGAGTGCGAGTGCCCCGTGTCCCGCGGCCGTGGTGACGTCCCGCCAGGCCCGTTGCACCGGACTGTCGGGGCTCTGTCCGCGCATGCCCGAGGCGTGGAAGAGCTCGTCGACCGTTTCACGGCACAGGAGCGCCGCCGTCGCCGCGTCGCGCCGGTTCTCGGCCACCGCGAGCGGGGTGATATCGCCCCGGTCCGCGCGGTCCGCCGCGCAGGCGAGCAGCAGACCGGCGGCGTGGATCTGCGCCGAGGCCCGCGCCAGAAGGGGTACGTGCCCCGCCCCGCTCGGGGCTGCCCGGGCGCACTCGGCCGTCCACGCCCGCAGCGCCGCGCGGGCCGCCCCGAGCACGGGCGCCGCGAAGATCAGCGAGGCGACCATCGGATACGGGACGCGGTGGCAGCGGGCCGCGTCGGGCAGTGGCTCCAGCAGTGCGCTCAGAGGGAAGGAACGGTGGGCGGGTACGGCGACACCGTCGGCGGTGACGCTGTTGCTGCCGCTCCCCCGCAGGCCGACGGAGTACCAGGTGTCCTGTACCGAGATCGCGGCGCGGGGCACTGCGAACACGCGGTGTTCAGGCCCTTCGGGACCCGGTGCCCAGGACGCGAGCAGCACCCAGTCCGCGTGGTCGATGCCGCTGGCCAGGCGCCACTGGCCGTCCAGGCGCCAGCCGCCGGACACCGCCTCGGCCCTGCCCTGCGGCGGAACGACGGATGCGGCGACGAGCACGTCCGGGCCGTCCGCCCAGAGGTCGCGCTGCCCCTGCTCGGGCAGGTACGCGGCCAGCCGGCCGTGGGCCGCGTAGAGCGCGGCGCACCATCCCGCGGCGGCGCAGTTCTCCGCCACGTCCGAGGCGTCGGCGAGCAGTCCGGCGAAACTCCCCGCCGTCCCCCGCCACCGGGTGGGCACGAAGTGACGAGGGAAACCCGCGTCGACCAAGGCGGCGGCGACTTCCGGGCCCAGCCTGCGGCGCTCTTCGGCGCCCCGTGCGTCACGTCGCGCCGCGTGGGCGAGCGCACTCCGTGCGTCCTGTTCCCCGAGGGCGGCGTAGCGCGCGTCGGTCAGCACGCCGCCTCCTGCCGGAGGGGGGACGTCTCGCCCGCTCCGCATCGCACCCGGGCGCCGGCGAGTTCCCGGCCGCCCTGGCGGGCGCGGAGGGTGAGCGCCGCCCCGTCCAGCCCTGCGGGTTCCGCCGTGATCGACACCGGGGCGTCCAGTTCACCGAATGCCTTGAACTCGACCGCGAGCAGCGCCACATGACCCGGCCGGTGGCCGTCGCCCCCCGTGGCCGCACCAACTTGCCGGAACGCTTCGACCAGGGCCATGCCCGGCACGTGGTCGGACTCGTGATCGAAGAGCACGTCGTGTTCCGGATCCAGGCGCAGCCACCACACGTTCGGCCGGACCGGGTCGTCTTCGACGAGGACGTCGCGCTCCGCCGGGGAGCTCGCGCACCCCCGGAGCAACGGCCGCGCCGTCGCTCCCTCTTCCCGCTGCCCTCCCCCGCGCTTGCGCACCACGGCGTAGCGGCGCGGTTCCATGGGCTCCCAGCAGACCCGCACCCGCCCGTAACTCCGGGAGCCGGCCAGTACGTCGGCCTCCAGCTCGAAGCGCAGGCGCCGTTCACCGGCTTCGGGCCTGCGGCAACGGACCTGGAGCCCGACCGAGAGCGCCTCCGCGCCTACCGCCGGGAGCGCTTCGTCCAGATCGACGGAGAGCTCGCTCAGGATGAAGACCAGGCCCTGGCCGACGCCGAAGAAACGGTGGGACAGGTGGATCGCGGTCTGCCGCGCGGTCTCGGCGAGCAGGACCGGATCGGCGCCGCCGCCGCGGTGGCCCAGGTAGTGGCTGCGGCGCCAGCGGGCGGCGACCGCGATGCGCCCGTCGTCCAGGAGCAGCGCGTCCGTCAGGAGCACTTCCGCGTCGGCCGACTTGTGGACGGATTCGCGCGGAACGGGGTGGTCGAAGTTCATTCCCTTCCAGTGGCGCTCCGGCCCGGGGTGGTGGCCGACAGGTACCTCAAGTCCAGGTATGACGTGCACGAGCGGTTTTCCTTCCTGGTCGCCGTGGAGGCCACGCACCGGTATCGTCCCGACGCAACACGTGGCGATGACGAGAAATATACCTTCGGGAAGGTATATTGACAGATCGTTTTCCGCCATGCCCCTATGCGCCACACGCGACCAGGAAGGCCGCCATGCCCGAGCCGCAGTCCACAGCCTTCGCCTCCCCGGCGATCCCCACCAGAAGGGGTTCGGACCCCAAGCAGGAACGCTCGGCCCGCACACGAACGCGCGTACTGATGGGAGCCGCGGAGCTCTTCAGCGAGCGCGGTTTCCAGCAGACTTCGGTCAAGGACGTGGCCGACAGGGTCGAGATGACGAAAGGGGCGGTGTACTTCCACTACCCGACGAAGGAAGCACTCGCGGTAGCGATCGTGGAGGAGCACTACGCACGCTGGCCGCGCCTGCTCGACGAGGTCACCGGCGAGGGGCTCGACCCGATCGACACGGCCGCACGGATGCTGGAACTGGCCGCTCGCGCGTTCGAGAACGACGTGATCGTCCAGGCCGGCGCCCGCCTGCAGATCGAACGGCCGCACATAGACGCCGAGTTGCCCACGCCGTACATCGACTGGATCGCCCTTCTCGAGTCCCTGCTGACCGCCGCCCTCGACGCCGGCGACCTGCGCCCCGGCGTCACCCCGGGCGAGGCCGCAGGCTCCCTGGTCTCCGCGTTCTTCGGATCGCAGCACGTGTCCGACGTCCTCAACGGCCGCACGGACGTCGTACGCCGCTGGCAGTCACTGAGCGCTCTGCTGTTCCACGCGATCCGCTCCGCATGAGAATGCTCCCGGTCAGTGGTGCACCACCGCCGTCGCGCCTTCGGCACCGACTCCGGCTCCATCATCGGCTGGTCGTCCGACTACGTCGGCCTC
>NZ_JBSFVR010000536.1:0-3556 GCF_053592415.1 Streptomyces sp. NPDC002690
CCGGTACGCCACCGCGCCCCGGGCGCCGATGTCCCTTCACACCTCGTGTCCGGTGAATGCCGGATCGTTATCCTCAATTCTCGCTCAGATCTGCTGACGGTCATCGCACTGCGTCACTAGTGTCCTAGCCACCCGAGGAGGACGGAGCTAGAGCCGATGAGCGGAGTTTCAGTGACGAAGGCCGCCGAGGACGCGATACCCGAGGCGAGCGACCTTGTCGTTCTGAGCGACGTCAACAAGCACTTCGGCGCGCTGCATGTGCTCCAGGACATCGATCTGACCATCGCCCGGGGCGAGGTCGTGGTCGTCATCGGGCCGTCCGGGTCCGGCAAGTCCACGCTGTGCCGCACGATCAACCGCCTGGAGACCGTCGACTCGGGATCGATCACGATCGACAGCCGGCCGCTTCCGCAGGAGGGCAAGGAACTCGCCCGCCTGCGTGCCGATGTGGGCATGGTCTTCCAGTCGTTCAATCTCTTCGCGCACAAGACCGTGCTGGAGAACGTCACGCTGGGCCAGACGAAGGTCCGCAAGACGGACAAGAAGGCCGCGGAGGAGAAGGCCCGGGCGCTGCTCGACCGGGTCGGCGTGGGCGCACAGGCTGACAAGTATCCGGCACAGCTCTCCGGAGGCCAGCAGCAACGCGTCGCCATCGCGCGGGCGTTGGCGATGGACCCGAAGGTCATGCTCTTCGACGAGCCCACGTCGGCGCTCGACCCGGAGATGATCAACGAGGTCCTTGAGGTCATGCAGCAGCTCGCCCGGGACGGCATGACGATGATCGTCGTCACCCACGAGATGGGCTTCGCCCGCTCCGCCGCCAACCGCGTGGTCTTCATGGCGGACGGGAAGATCGTCGAAGAGGCGACGCCCGACCAGTTCTTCAGCAACCCCCGCAGCGACCGGGCCAAGGACTTCCTGTCGAAGATCCTTCACCACTGACGACAACGACCGACGACAGAAGGAAAGTTCAGATGCAGCTCCGCAAGTCGGCCGCCCTCGCGGCCATCGCCGTCATCGCTCTGACCGCCACCGCCTGTGGGGGCAAGGAAGGTTCGGCCGGCGACAAGCCCGCCGGTACCAAGCCCGGCGCCTCCGAGGCACCCGCCCTTCCTACGTACACCGTCGCCACCGGGGTCGACCTGGACTCGCCGGCCTTCAAGGAGGCGAAGTCGCGCGGCAAGCTGATCATCGGCGCCAAGGCCGACCAGCCGTACCTGGGCTTCGAGGACCAGTCGACCAAGGTGCGCTCCGGCTTCGACATCGAGATCGCCAAGATGATCGCCGCCGATCTCGGGTTCTCGGAGAAGCAGATCGAGTGGAAAACCGTCGACTCCGGCATCCGTGAGACGGCGATCTCCAAGGGCCAGGTCGACTACTTCGTCGGTACGTACACGATCAACGACAAGCGCAAGCAGCTGGTGGGCTTCGCCGGTCCGTACTACAAGGCGGGCGCCGACCTGCTGGTGCGCTACGACGAGTCGGCCATCACGGGCACGGACACGCTGAAGGGCAAGAAGGTCTGCTCGATCGTGGGTTCCACCCCGCTCCAGGAGATCAAGAAGCCCGAGTACGGCGCGAGCGTCGTCGAGCTGGCCAAGTACTCGGACTGCGTGCAGCAGCTCCTGACCAACCAGGTCGACGCGGTCACCACCGACGACTCGATCCTCAAGGGCTACGCGGCGCAGAACCCCAAGAAGCTGAAGGTCATCGGCAAGCCCTTCACCGAGGAGCCCTACGGCGTCGGCCTGAACAAGGACGACAAGGTGCTGCGGGACGCGATCAACGACTCGCTGGAGAAGCACATCCAGGACGGCACGTACAAGAAGATCTACGACGCCACCCTGGGCCTGTCCGGTTCGGAGTACACCGCGCCGCCGGCCATCGAGCGCTACTGACGGCGCGCCGCCCGGCGTCACTTCCCCGACGCCGGGCGGCATCGCCCGCCCGACCCGTCCCGCACGCGCCGCCGCCCACCGGCGCGGCCGTGCGTGACTCCCCCGCCCCGATGCCGCTGACAGCCGACGCGGAGACCTCATGAACGTACTGCTCGACAATTTTCCGGAGTTCCGCGACGGCTTCATAGGCACGGTGTCGATCACGGCCGTCAGCTCGGTCATCGCACTGGTGCTCGGCGTCGTCCTCGCCGGCATGCGGGTTTCACCGGTGCCGCCCCTGCGGTTCTTCGGCACGGCCTGGGTGACGTTGCTGCGCAACACCCCGCTGACGCTGCTCTTCCTGATCTTCTTCTTCGTCGTACCGCAGGTGTTCCTCTCCGGCCTGAGCCCGTTCGTCCTCGGGTCGCTGGCGCTGGGCTTCTACACCTCGTCATTCGTCTGCGAGGCCGTCCGCTCCGGCATCAACACCGTGCCGCTGGGCCAGGCCGAGGCCGCCCGCTCGATCGGCATGTCGTTCCCGCAGACACTGCGCCTCGTCATCCTGCCGCAGGCGACCCGCTCCGTGATCCCGCCGCTGAGCAGCATCTTCATCGCACTCACGAAGAACTCCGCCATCGCCGGAGCCTTCAGCGTCTCCGAACTCTTCGGCTGGCAGAAGCTCATGAGCGACCGGGGTTACTCGATCACCCCCGTCTTCATCTGGGTCGCCCTCGGCTACCTGGTCGTCACCTTTGTCATCAGCGGTCTCTTCCGGCTGCTGGAGCGCCGTATGGAGGTCGCCCGATGAGTGCCAGCGTTCTCTACGACGCGCCGGGTCCGAAGGCCACCGTACGCAACCGCGTCTACGCGGTCATCGGCGCCGCCGCCATCGTGGCGCTGATCGTCTTCGCCGTCGTGCGGCTGTCGGACACGGGCAACCTCGCACCCGAGATGTGGGACATCTTCAACTACTCGGGCATCCGGCAGAACATCGCCGACGGCGTGGTGGCCACGCTCAAGGTCTTCGGACTGGCGGCGGTCGGCTCGGTCGTCCTCGGTGTGGTGCTCGCGGTCGGCCGTCTCTCCGACCACCGGCCGGTGCGCTGGCTCGCCACCACCTTCATCGAACTGTTCCGCTCCATCCCGCTGCTCATCACGATCTACGCGATCTGGGTCGGCTTCCTGACCGACTACTCGATGTGGGCGCTGGCGCTGGGCCTCTCCGTCTACAACGGCTGCGTCCAGGCCGAGGTGCTGCGGGCCGGGATCAACTCGGTCCCCCGGGGCCAGAGCGAGGCCGCGTACGCGCTGGGCATGAGCAAGACCCAGGTGATGCTCGGCGTGCTGATGCCGCAGGCCGTGCGGGCGATGCTGCCGACGATCATCAGTCAGCTGGTGGTGACCCTCAAGGACACCTCGCTCGGCTACATCATCCTGTACCCGGAGCTGCTCCAGACGGCGCGTCTGATCGCCTCCAACACCCTGGTGAACGGTACGTACCCGTACGTCTCGACGATCGTCGTCATCGGCGCGCTCTACGTGACGATGTGTCTGCTGCTCTCCGCGCTCGCGACCTGGATCGAGAAGCGCGGCCGGCGGGCGAAGACCGGCATCGCCGTGGCATCGGCCGCGCCGGCCGGCGGGATCGACGCGCCCGTCGCGGCGCTCGGCGTCCCGGC
>NZ_JBSFVR010000537.1:0-3556 GCF_053592415.1 Streptomyces sp. NPDC002690
TCCACCGGCACGGTGTCGTTCCGGACCGGATCAACCTCGGTGGTGGACTGCCCGCACCGGTCGAGGACGCCGAGAGCGGTCTCGCCGCCCGGCACCGGATCGCCGTCCTGTACGGCTACCCGGAGCGCGCGGGCGAGCTGATCCACAACGCCACCCGGCTCGTCGGCCCCGACGGCACCGCCCTCGCCGACTACCGCAAGACCCACCTCTTCGGCGAGTTCGAACACACCTGGTTCACCCCCGGCGAGCAGGCCGTCGTCCAGGCGGAACTCGACGGTGTCCGCGTCGGGCTGCTGATCTGCTACGACGTCGAGTTCCCGGAGAACGTCCGCGCGCACGCCCTCGCCGGCACCGACCTCCTGGCCGTGCCCACGGCGCAGATGCACCCCTTCCAGTTCGTCGCCGAGTCCGTCGTACCGGTACGCGCCTTCGAGAGCCAGATGTACATCGCCTACGTCAACCGGAGCGGGCAGGAAGGCGAGTTCGAGTTCGTCGGGCTGAGCTGCCTGGCCGGGCCCGACGGCGCGGTGCGCGCCCGGGCCGGACGCGGCGAGGAACTCGTCACCGGGGACGTGGACCCCGCCCTCCTCGCCACCTCGCGCGCCGTCAACCCGTACCTCGCCGACCGGCGCCCGGAGCTGTACGGCCCGCTCGCCCGCCCCGTCTGAGGTCTCCCCGTTCCCGTCGTCTCCTCTCTCCCGCTCGTCCCCGCAAGGAGTCCGTACCCCATGACGTCCACGGTGCCCACCGCCGTCCCGCACGCCGACACCGCCCCGCCGATCACCATGTTCGGCCCGGACTTCCCGTACGCGTACGACGACTTCCTCGCCCACCCCGCCGGGCTCGGCCAGATCCCCGCCACCGAGCACGGGCAGGAGGTCGCGGTCGTCGGCGGCGGCCTCTCCGGCATCATCACCGCCTACGAGCTGATGAAGATGGGCCTGCGCCCCGTCCTCTACGAGGCCGACCGGATCGGCGGCCGGCTGCGCACCGTGGGCTTCGACGGCTGCGACCCCTCGCTCACCGCCGAGATGGGCGCCATGCGGTTCCCGCCCTCGTCCACCGCGCTCCAGCACTACATCGACCTGGTGGACCTGGAGACCCGGCCGTTCCCCAACCCGCTCTCCCCGACGACACCCTCGACCGTCGTGGACCTCAAGGGAGAGTCGCACTACGCGCGCACCATCGACGACCTGCCCCAGGTCTACCGCGACGTGATGGACGCCTGGAACGCCTGCCTGGAGGAGGGCGCCGACTTCTCCGACATGAACCGGGCCCTGCGGGAGCGGGACGTCCCGCGCATCCGGGAGATCTGGGCTCGGCTCGTGGAGCAGCTCGACAACCAGACCTTCTACGGGTTCCTGTGCGCGTCCGAATCCTTCAAGTCCTTCCGCCACCGCGAGATCTTCGGCCAGGTCGGCTTCGGCACCGGCGGCTGGGACACCGACTTCCCCAACTCCATCCTGGAGATCCTGCGGGTCGTCTACACCGAGGCGGACGACCACCACCGGGGGATCGTCGGAGGCAGCCAGCAGCTCCCGCTGCGCCTGTGGGAGCGCGAACCGGTGAAGATGGTCCACTGGCCGTCCGGCACCTCGCTCTCCTCGCTGCACGGCGGCGATCCCCGCCCTGCCGTCACCCGGCTCGACCGCACCGCGGGCAACCGCGTCACCGTCACGGACGCGGACGGCGACATCCGCACCTATCGCGCCGTCGTCTTCACCGGGCAGTCCTGGTTGCTGCTCTCCAAGATCGCCTGCGACGACGAGCTCTTCCCGATCGATCACTGGACGGCGATGGAGCGCACCCACTACATGGAGTCGTCCAAGCTGTTCGTGCCCGTCGACCGCCCCTTCTGGCTCGACAAGGACGAGACCACCGGCCGCGACACCATGTCGATGACGCTGACCGACCGGATGACCCGGGGTACGTACCTGCTGGACGACGGGCCCGACAAGCCGGCCGTCATCTGCCTCTCGTACACCTGGTGCGACGACAGTCTGAAGTGGCTGCCGCTCTCGCCGAACGAGCGCATGGACGTCATGCTCAAGTCGCTCGGCGAGATCTACCCGAACGTCGACATCCGCAAGCACGTCATCGGCAACCCGGTGACCGTGTCCTGGGAGAACGAGCCCTATTTCATGGGGGCGTTCAAGGCGAACCTGCCCGGCCACTACCGCTACCAGCGGCGGCTGTTCACCCACTTCATGCAGGACCGGCTGCCCGCCGACAAGCGGGGGATCTTCCTGGCCGGCGACGACATCTCCTGGACGGCGGGCTGGGCCGAGGGCGCCGTGCAGACCGCGCTGAACGCGGTCTGGGGCGTGATGAACCAGTTCGGCGGCTCCACCGACCCCACCAACCCGGGTCCCGGCGACCTCTTCGACGAGATCGCCCCGGTGGAACTGCCGGAGGACTGACCCCCACGACCGCCTCCCGGTCCCCGACCGGGAGGCGGTGGACGGCAGTTCAGCCGCAGGGGGTCAGCAGGAACCGGCCGACCAGCCCGACCGCCGCGTCCGTACGCTGCCGGAACTCCTCGGCGAGCGGCGGGAGGGCGCGCAGTCGCCAGAGCACCTTCGCCGCCGACCAGGCGCCGTCCCGGGCCCGCTGGAGGCTCCAGGACGTCAGCAGATGGGTCAGCGGGTCGGCGATCTCCAGCAGATCCGGTCCGGGCATCAGCTCCTCGCGGATCCGCTCCTCCAGCAGTACGAGGAGATCACCCACGCGCTCGAACTCATCCTCCAGGTCCGGCGGAGCGCAGCCGAGCGTACGGCAGGCGTCCACCACGGCCAACGCGAGATCGTGGCCGATGTGCGCGTTGATGCCCGCGAGGGCGAACTGAACCGGGCGTACGCCGGGGTGACGCCGGAACTGGAGGAGCGGACGCCAGCACTCCGGTGGAAGGCCGCCCCGTTCCGCGGTGCCCATCGCGGTCAGATAGTGCTCCGCGAACCGGACGTCCAGCACCGACGTGGCCGCACGGTCGGTGAAGCCGCCCGCGTCGACCTCGCCGCCGATGGCCTCGGTGACCGCCAGATAGACCTGGTTGAAGACTCCTACGCCGTCCCCCTCGGGGCACAGGGCCCCGAGGTCACGCATGCGTTCGATCACGTTCGCGATGCTGGTGGGTGCCGTCTCCACGGCCGGGTCCGGGCCCGGCGGGGCCTCGTCCGCGATCTGTTCCAACTGCGCCATGACCGCAGCGTCCCAGCCGTAGTCTCGACGCGGCGGCGACCGGGCCGGAGTTCATCGGATCGGACGAACCCCGGTGCCCCGGAAGGATGGTGTGGAGTGCCGGACCGTGTCCGCGAAGTCCCGTGGGGTCCGGGGACGTTCCCCGTACGGCGCCGGGGCGCCGCCCGTACGGAACGCCGCGCCGCCCGCCGGCACGCGCTCATGAGCGCAGCCTCGGCCCTCGTCGCCGCCGTGGCCGCCGCCGCCGTGCTGACCACCGGGGCGGGCGGCGGCGATCGCGCCACGGCCGGGGCCCGCCCCCGCACCAGATGGGGCCGGGCCGACAGCCACCACAGACCTTGTCGTAGTACTGTCCGCC
>NZ_JBSFVR010000538.1:0-3555 GCF_053592415.1 Streptomyces sp. NPDC002690
CCGCCCGTCACCTGGAGGGGAAATCCGCCGGTGAGTACGACGGTGACCACACCTCGTACGTACGCCGCGCTGCTGGTCGCCGGAGCGGTGATCGGCTCCTGGCTGGCCCTCGCGGGCGGCTGGCTGCTCGCCTACAGCTCCCGCACGCTCTCCCGGGCCGAGGCGAAGTGGGCCGCCCTGGGGCTGCCCGGGGTGGTCGTCGCGGGGGCCGTGGTGTGGGTCTGGGGCAGGATGCGCGGACGCTGGGGCGAGCCGATCGCCGAGGGCGCCATGGGCGACGTCCTGACGGGTCTGTGGCCCGGGGTGCTCCGCACGGCGGCGGTGGCCACGGCGGTGTACCTGGTGTGGCGGGCGCGCCGGGCCCGCGGCTGAGCACGGGCCCGGGCCGTGACCTGTCGGCCGCCCGCCCCGACACCGGGGCCGGGCGGGTCGGCACAATGGCAGACATGGCTTCGCACATCTCTTCGCACACGTCTTCGCGCACATTGACGGTCGGATTCGACCTCGACATGACGCTCATCGACTCCCGGGCCGGCATCAAGGCCAACTATCTGGCCCTCTCGGCGGAGACCGGGGTGCCCATCGACGCCGACCTGGTGGTCAGCAGGCTGGGGCCGCCCGTGGACGAGGAGCTCACGAACTGGTTCCCGGCCGACCGGGTGGCCGCCACCGCCGACCGCTACCGGGAGACCTATCCGCGCCACGCGATCGTCCCGACCACCGCCATGCCCGGGGCCCGCGCGGCCATCGAGGCGGTGCAGGCGCTGGGCGGCCGGGCGATCGTCGTCACCGCGAAGTTCCAGCCCAGCGCCGAACTCCACTGCACCCACCTCGGCCTCACCCCGGACCTGGTCATCGGCAGCCTCTGGGCGGAGGCGAAGGGCAAGGCGCTGCTCGCCGAGGGCGCGCAGGTCTACGTCGGCGACCACGTCGGGGACGTACGCGGCGCCCGGGTCGCCGGTGCCGTGTCGGTCGGCGTGACCACGGGCCCGTGCGACGCGGAGGAACTGCGGGCGGCGGGCGCCGACGTGGTGCTGAGCGACCTCACGGCCTTCCCGGCCTGGCTGCGGGAGTACGAGGCACGGCGCACGGCCTGAGGGTGCGAACGGCCGGAACCACCGGGAGGCGGCCGGTACGTTCGGGACGCGCCCGGTTCGGCTACGAGCGGCTCGCGGCCCGCTTCGGCGAGTTCGACCACACCGAGCGGACCACGCCCGCGGCGGCGATCAGGAAACCCACCCCCATGAGCATGCAGACCGCGTACGCGATCGACGGGAAGGGGTCGGTTCCGAGGAACAGTGGGGCCACCGTGACGAGGGTGGCGAGTGCGCCGACGAAGAAGACGACCGCGCCGATCCGGACCAGCTGGTCGCCCGCGCCTGAAGGAGTAGTGCTCACCCCGCAAGGGTAGTTCCCGCTGCGAGACATTGGCCCGGCGACGTCTTGTCCCGGGCCCAGGGGCCACTAGCCTGAAGATCGGCGGGTCCTGGCGACCCGCTCTCCTGCTGTACGGAGCCGTTTCCCGGCGGCTTCCCGCGCATCGACGAGTGACGAGGACGAGGACGAAGTGCCCACCGGCAAAGTCAAGTGGTTCAACAACGAGAAGGGCTTCGGCTTCCTCTCCCGTGACGACGGCGCGGACGTGTTCGTCCACTCGTCGGTCCTGCCCGCCGGGGTCGAGGGGCTCAAGCCCGGCCAGCGGGTCGAGTTCGGTGTGGTGGCCGGGCAGCGCGGTGACCAGGCGCTTTCCGTCACGATTCTCGATCCGACGCCGTCCGTCGCGGCGGCCCAGCGCCGCAAGCCGGACGAGCTGGCGTCGATCGTCCAGGACCTGACGACGGTCCTGGAGAACATCACGCCGATGCTGGAGCGGGGCCGCTACCCGGACAAGGCGTCCGGCGCGAAGATCGCCGGCCTGCTGCGCGCGGTCGCCGACCAGCTCGACGTCTGACCGAGCGTAGTCCGGTAGGGCGGCCCACCGCCCGAAAGCCCCGCACACACGCCGACGGCGGCCCCTTCCCGGGACCGCCGTCGGCGTGTGTCTGGCCAAAAACCGCTACACCTGCGCGGGGAACGCCAGTGCGTCCGGCGCGAGAGCCGGGACCAGTCCCTCCGCCGCGGCGCGCGTCAGCAGCCCGCGGATCGCCGCGTAGCCGTCCTCGCCGAGGTCGGCGGTGAACTCGTTGACGTACAGCCCGATGTGCTGGTCGGCGACGGCCGGGTCCATCTCCTGGGCGTGCGCCAGGACGTAGTCGCGGGAGACCTCGGGGGCGTCCCAGGCCATGCGGACCGAGGTGCGGATGGCGTCGGCCAGCGCGTGCAGCTTCTCCGCGCCGAGCGAGCGCTTCGCGATGATCGCGCCCAGCGGGATCGGCAGCCCGGTGGTGGACTCCCAGTGCTGCCCCATGTCGGCGAGGTTGTGCAGCCCGTAGTTCTGGTACGTGAAGCGGGCCTCGTGGATGACGAGTCCGCCGTCCACCTTCCCGTCGCGCACCGCGGGCATGATCTCGTCGAACGGCATGACGACGATCTCGCCGACCCCGCCGGGCAGGGTCTGTGCGGCCCAGAGACGGAAGAGCAGATAGGCGGTGGAGCGCTCGCTCGGTACGGCGACCGTCTTGCCGGTCAGGTCGGTGCCCGGTTCGCGGGTGAGGACGAGCGGGCCGCAGCCACGCCCCAGTGCCCCGCCGCACGGCAGCAGGGCGTACTCGTCGAGGACCCACGGCAGCACCGCGTAACTGACCTTCAGCACGTCGCCCTCGCCGCGCTCGGCGAGGCCGTTGGTGATGTCGATGTCCGCGAAGGTGACGTCGATCGGGGTGGCGCCGGGGACCCGGCCGTGCGCCAGCGCCTCGAAGACGAAGGTGTCGTTGGGGCAGGGGGAGAAGGAGATCTTCAGCGCGGCGTCCGTGCCGGTAGCGGCGGCGCCGTCAGTCGTTGCGGTCATGGTGGGTCCAACCTTCCAGTACGGGGATGAGCTTCCCGAAGGCTCCGGTGAGCGCGGCCAGGGCGTCGCCGATGCGCCAGGCGTCCCGGTCGCGGGGGCCGACCGGGTTCGACACGGCCCGGATCTCCAGCACCGGCAGGTCGAGCGCGCCGGCCGCCTCGGCGACCCCGAACCCCTCCATCGCCTCGGCGAGGGCACCGGGGTGGGCGGCCAGCAGGGCGGTGGCGCGCTCCGCGCTGCCGGTCACGGTGGACACGGTCAGCACGGTGCCGGTCGCCGCGCCGGTGGCGGCGGCGGCCTCCCGTACCAGTGAGCGCGGCGGTACGTGGAGCACCCGGCCGAAGCCGAGTCCGGTGACGGGGACGAAGCCCTCGGGTGTGTCGGCGCCCAGGTCGGCTGCGGCGATGCCGCTCGCCACGACGAGAGAGCCGACGGGCGCGGCGGGCGCGAACCCGCCGCCGATCCCGGCCGACACGACGAGGTCGTACGGGCCGGAGGCCAGGGCGAACGCGGTGGCCGCGGCGGCGGCGGCCGGGCCGACCCCGCCCTGTGAGCCCATGAACATCGTGCCCTGCTGGAGCGTCCCGTCGAACGCGAGCAGCCGGTCT
>NZ_JBSFVR010000539.1:0-3542 GCF_053592415.1 Streptomyces sp. NPDC002690
GCCCGCCCCCGATGACCCGGTGCGGGAGTCCGCCGCGCCGGTCACGCCCGCCACCGCCCCGCTCGACGAGAGCGGCGCGCAGAAGCAGGCCGTCCACACCGGCAAACGCGTCGAGGTGACCGCCCTGCGCGACGCCACCTCGACGACGGTCGCGCTGCCGAACGGCAGCTTCGAACTCACCGCGAGCGCGGCCCCCGTGCGCGCGAAGGTCGACGGGGTCTGGAAACCTCTGGACGCCACCCTGGTCCGCACGAAGGACGGCTGGGCGCCGCGCGTAGCGTCGGACCCCGTGGTGTTCTCCGACGGCAGCGGCCGTACCGGCGGCGGCAGTTCCGGCAGCGGCACGAGCGCGAACACGGTCGGGAGCTCCGGCACCGGCTCGGTGCACACCGCCTCGTTCACGACCTCCCTCGGCTCCGTCACGCACGCGCTGAACGCCTCGGACGGGGACACGGCCTACCACGATCTGGCCACCCTGACCTCCGGAGGCCACCTCGTCACCATGGAGTGGCCCGGCGACCTCCCGGAGCCGGAAATCGATGGCGCCACCGCGCTCTACCGCGGCGTCCTCGACGGTGTCGACCTCTTGATGACCGCACGGGACAGCGGTTTCACCCATGTGCTGGTCGTGCGCGACGCCGCCGCTGCCGCAGGATTGCGGCAGGCGGGACTCTCGTACCGGCTGACCTCGCCGGATCTTGCCTTCCATCTCGACCCCGTGACGCACGCCGTGACCGCCCTGGACGACACCGGAGCGGAGATCGCGGTGTCGCCGACCCCCTTCCTCTGGGACTCGGCAGGCCACCCCGCCGTGACCGAGGGCGCCGACCCGCAGCCCGCCGAACCCACCGAGGACCCGGCGCCGGCCTACTCCGAAGAACCCGGCGAGGAGCTGACGGAAGCGCCGGCCGACTCCGAGGTCCCGGACACCGCCGATACGGCCGCTCCCGAGGAGACCGACGCGGCTCCTGGGGACGGGGAAACCGTGCCCTCCTCCTCGGCCGCTCCTGAGCCCGAGGAGACCCTTCAGGGCAGCGCCCAGCAGTCCTCCTACCGCTCCGGAACGGCTTCGCAGGCATCCCCGACCGACGGGATTCAGGCCTCCACCACCGCCGACGTGCTCGACCTGCCAGGGTTGGCGGGCCCCCAGATCGGTGCCAAGACCGCGCTGGGCAAGGCGGCGCTGGCAGGCGAAGGCAGCGGTGACGCCGTCCTGGACATCGTGCCGGACGAGTCGTTGCTGACCGACCCGGACACGACCTGGCCGGTCTTCATCGACCCGCCGATCTCCGGTAAGACGAAGAGCTGGACGACGGTGTACAAGAAGTACCCGACCGCCAGTTTCTACGACGGCGCGAACTACAACAGCGGCACCACCGAGGCGCGCGTCGGCTACGAGTCGACCACCGGTGGCCTGTCCCGCTCCTTCTTCCGGCTCGCCTGGACGTCCAGCATCAAGGGCGCCACCGTCACCAAGGCCGAGATCCGGCTCATGGAGACCTACGCCTGGTCGTGCACCGCCCGCGAGATGCAGGTCTGGCACACCGGTGGCATCTCCTCCAAGACCACCTGGAACAACCAGCCGTCTTGGAGTTCGATGATCGGTGCCAAGTCCTTCGCCAACGGCTGGAGCTCGGCCTGCCCCGACGACTACGTGTTGTACGACGGCAAGTCGGTCGCCCAGTCCGCGGCGAACAGCGGAGCCACCGAGATCACCATCGGCCTCCAGGCGACCAACGAGGACTCGGCGACCTCCTGGAAGAAGTTCAAGGCCGAGGGTGAGCCCGCACCGAAGATCAACATCACCTACAACCGGAAGCCCGCCGAGCCCACCAAGCTCGACATCACCCCGGGCACCGGCTGCGACACCGTCAGCCCCTACCCGTCGATCGGGCTCAGCGATGTGACGTTGTCCGCCAAGTCGAGCGACCCGGACGGTGACCTGAAGTACCTCAACTTCGCGGTGTGGCAGTCCGGCAGCAGCACTCGCCTCTACGACGGCAACCGCACCGTCGACTCGACCGGCGCCGCCAGCGTGACCATCGACGGCGCGGACGGCACCGCGAGCGAGTTCACCAATGGCAAGACCTACTTCTGGGCGGTCCGGGCGCTCGACGCCGCCGGTTCCTCCTCCACCTACGGTCCGCCGTCGACGGCCAACTGCGGTTTCGTCTACGACTCCTCGGCGCCGAACTCTCCCGACGTCACCTCGACGGACTTTCCCGAGGACGACGGCAACGCCTCCACCTGGAGCAAGGTCCTCTTCGGCACGGCCGGGAACTTCACCTTCAGCCCTGCCGGCTCGACCGACACGGTGAAGTACATGTACTCCTTCAACAGCACGGCCATGAACAACTCGGTCACCGTCGCCGCCGGAGCCTCGGCCACCGTGGCGCTCAAGCCTCTGACGGCGGGCCCCTCGGTCCTCTACGTGAAGGCCGTGGACAGTGCGGGCAACACCTCGTCCACACCGACCATGTACGTCCACTACGTCACCCCGCGGGACAGCAAGGACGCACCCGGTGACGTCACGGGCGACAAGGCGGCCGACCTCTACCTGCTGGACGGCACCGGTGACCTGCGGCTCTACCCCGCGACCTTCTCCGGTGACATCCACACCTCGCTCGTCGGCGCGTACAAGCACGGTGTGAGCCTGGAGGCCGACCTCGACGAGAACGGCGTCTCCGACTACGGCACCTACTGGCTGGCCAAGGACGGCACCCCGGCGCTCATCACGCACAACGGGGACTTCCTGCCCGGGGACGGCGTGCAGGACCTAGTCGCGCGGATGCCCGACGGCAAGGTCTACATCTACCGGGGCGACGGCTACGGCAGCGTCGACATCGACCGGCGCACCGAGGTCCGGTTCCCCTCGAACGCTCCCGACCCGTCGACGTTCACGCAGATCCTCGCGGCCGGTGACATCACCGGCGACGGGCGACCGGACATGCTCGCGACCGCCGGCGCCACCTTCTGGGCCTTCTCCGGCTACACCGGGGGGACCTTCCAGACGGCCACCCAACTCGCCGGCGCCTCCTGGGACGTCCGCGATCTCGTCAACATCGGGGACGTGAACAAGGACGGCGCGGCGGACCTCCTCTACCGGACCTTCGCCTCCGACCGCCTGCTTCTCCGTCTCGGCAAGCCGGACGGGGCCGGCGGCACCGTCCTGGCCTCACTGGCCTACGCGGATGCCTCCCTCTCGGGTACCGACGCCGAGTACGCCACGGGCTGGAGCGCGACCGCCTATCCGTTGATGACCGGAACCGCGGACGTCAGCCAGGACGGCATCCCCGACGTGTGGGCACTGGCCGCCGACGGCACGGTGAAGTTCTTCAAGGGCGGCGCCACCACGCTGGGTGCCCCCGTTACCGTGATCAGCGGCGGCTGGTCCGGCAAGAAGGCGATGGGATGACCCGCCGCACCTCCGCTTCCGGGCGGTACGCGCACGGCGCCGCCGCCCGCCGGATCACCGCCTGCGCGGTGTCGGCCGCGGCCCTGGTCCTCGCGACGGGATGCAGCGTCTCCGGCAGCGCGGGCGG
>NZ_JBSFVR010000540.1:0-3541 GCF_053592415.1 Streptomyces sp. NPDC002690
CAGCTCAGGCTCACCATCGAGGCGTTGCGGGAGCGCCAGGAGCACGAGCTGATCAACAACCGGGAGTTCGGGCTGCTCCACAACGCCGACTTCAATCCAGGGGTCAAGGGGTCGGCGAGGAGCAAGCAGTTGGTGGCCGCGGGCGGGATCGCCGCGGCGACCGCGATCGTCCTCCGGAAAGCCTGGCGCCAGACGACCGAGACGTCCCGGCACGCGGCCGGGCCCGGTGCCGAACGCCACCCCCTGCTGGAGATCGTCGGACCGCACCGCCGCCGCCTCTACCGGGCCGCCGCCCTGTCCGTCGCCTGCCAGGCGGCGGAGATGGCGCTCGGCACCTTCCTCGGATGGACCGGACTCGTCCTCATCAAGGGCGAGGCGGCTCCGCTGGTCAGCCTCGGCCTGACCACCGCCTCCGCCCAACTCCTCGGCCTGGCAGGGCTGGTGGCCGCCGCCTGTGCCGCGGTGGCCGGCCTCTCCTACGCCTCGAACCTGCAATGGCGCCGGCTCGGCCAGGACATCGAGCACGACTGGCGGAGCCGTACGTACCGGCACGTCCAGCACCTCGAACTGGCCCACCTGGAGGGCGAGCGGACCAGCAGGGTGACCGGCACCCTGACCAACGACGTGGGCCAACTGGGCGCCTTCTTCGCCGGTCCGGCCAACGACGTGCTGCAACTCGGCACCAGCATCGCCGTCCTGGTGCCCGCGTTCCTCCTGCTGGCACCGCAGATCGCCTGGATCGCGTTCCTGCCGATCCCGGTAGTCGCCTGGCTCTCACTGCATCACCAGAACAAGGCCGCGGCCACCTACGCCGCCACCGGCGAGCGCCGCGCCAGGCTCGGCAGCCAGGTGATCAACTCGCTCGAAGCCGGTGCGACCGTCAAGAGCTTCTGCACCGAGGACTACGAGGCCGCACGCGTCGACGGGCTCAGCGAGTCGGTCCAGGAGAGCAGCCGCCAGGCCGACCGGAGCACGATCCGGCACGCCGAGACCGTCCGGGCCTGCACCACCGCGTCCATGGCCGGCACCCTGCTGATCGGTGGCCGATCGGTACTCAACGGCACCCTGCGCTTCGAGGTGTTCAGCCCGCTGATCGGGCTGCCCCAGATGCTGCTGATGCGGATGAGCCGGCTGGGCGGCCTCGCCGACCAGTACCAGCGCACCCTCGCCTCCTACGACCGGGTCCAGCGCCTGCGTGCCCTGCCCGTCGAGATCGACAGTGGCGAGGGGACGCTCGAACCCGCCGAGGTGCGGGGCGAGATCGTCCTCGACAAGGTCACCTTCGCCTACCCCGGCCGCCCGGCGACGCTGGAGGACCTCTCGCTGACCGTCCCGGCCGGGCAGGTCACCGCCCTGGTGGGCGCCACCGGCTCGGGCAAGACGACGATCGCCAAACTGCTGATGCGCTACCAGGACGCCGAATCCGGCCGGGTACTGCTCGACGGCAGGGACGTCCGCGACCTGCGGCGCCGCGACCTGCGCCACGCCATCGGCTTCGTCGCGCAGGACCCCTTCCTCTTCGACGGCAGCATCGCCGACAACATCCGCTACGGCACCTTCGACGCCTCGCACGAGGATGTGCTCAGGGCCGCCGCCATGGCCGAGGCGCACACCTTCGTCGCCACCCTGCCCGACGGCTACGACACGCTGATCGGTGAACGCGGCGCCACGCTCTCCGGAGGCCAGCGGCAGCGGATCGCCCTGGCGCGCGCGATCCTCAAGGACTCACCGGTCGTCATCCTCGACGAGGCCACCTCCGCCGTGGACAACGAGACCGAGGCCGCCATCCAGCGCACGCTGCGCGGTTTCGCGGTGGACCGGACGATGATCGTCATCGCCCACCGCCTCTCCACGGTCCGCCACGCCGACCGGATCTACGTCATGGACAAGCGCGGCATCGTCGCCGAGCAAGGCACCCACGACGAACTTCTCGCCCAGCACGGGCTCTACACGTCCCTGTGGCAGCTCCAGGCCGGCGAAATCGCCGCCTGACCGCGGACACGGGCCGCCCCGGCCGACCGCGTGACACACACCGCGGCCGGCCCGGTCGGCACGCCCTGCGCGCGCATGCCCACCCATACTTCTGGAGGTACCCCCATGTCCCGTCGAGACGGCGACGTCCTTTCCCTGACCGCTGCCCAGCGGGAGATCTGGCTCGCCGAGCAGGGCTCCCGGACACCGATTCCCGGCTACCGGGTCGGTGAGTGTGTGGAGATCCACGGACCGGTCGATCCTGAGCTCTTCGAAACCGCGCTGCGCCGGGTCGTGGACGAGGTCGACGCCCTGCACGTGACCTTCGCCGACGACGGCGAAGGCCCGCGCCAGATCCTCCGCGAGACCTGGGAGTGGGAGCCCGCACACCTCGACTTCGGTGCGGAGCCGGATCCCCGGGCGGCGGCCGGGCGATGGATGGAGCAGGACCTCGCCCGTCCGTTAAACCTGGCCCACGACCCGCTGTTCGGACACGCGTTGATCCGGCTGTCGCCGACCGAGTTCCTCTGGTACCTGAACTACCACCACCTGGTGCTGGACGCGATCAGCAGTTCCATGGTCCGCCAGCGGGTCGGCGAGGTGTACTCGGCCCTGGCCGGGGGCGGCGAGGTGGCGCCCTGCCCGTTCGGCTCCCTGAGGGACCTGGTCGACAGCGACGCCGCCTACCGCAGCTCCGCAGATTTCGCCGCCGACCGCTCCTACTGGACCGAGCGCTTCGCGGATCTGCCCGCCCCGACACGGCTCACCACCACCTCCGCGACGGACCCGTACCGGGCGCTGCGCCTGGCCGAGGAGCGGGAGCTGCGCAGTCCTGCGGCGCTGCGTGCCGCGGCCGACCGGGCCGGTGTCCGGTGGTCCCGTCTGGTGATCGCGGCGACGGCGCTCTACGCCCACCGGCTGAGCGGCGCCCAGGACGTCGTGCTCGCCCTTCCCGTCACCGCCCGCCGGGACTCCGGACGCAGTCTGATGACCGTGCCCGGCACCCTGTCCAACGTGGTGCCCCTGCGACTGACCGTACGTCCCGACATGCCCTGGGGCGACCTCGTCGCCCAGGTGGCCCGGGAGGTCGAGACGGCCGTCGCGCACGAGCGGTACCGCAGCGAGGACCTGCTGCGCGACCTCGGCGCACCCGGAGGCATCGGCACGGCGTTCCCGCTGATCGTCAACATCATGGCCTTCAACGCCAGGCCGAGCTTCGCCGGACACCCTGCTTCGGTCCACCACTTCGTGTCGGGGTCGACCACCGACCTGGCCCTCTGGGTGTTCGACTACCGGGACGGCAACCCCCCGCTCCTCAGACTGCACGGCGCTCCGGAGGCGTACGGCGACGACGACCTCGCCGCGCACCAGCAGCGGCTGCTCGCCCTGCTCGACGCCGTCGCGGAGTGCGATCCGGAGGAGGCCGTCGGCCGTATCGATCTGCTGACGGCCGACGAGCGGGGTGAGTTGGCGGAGCTGGGTGCGGGTCCGGTGGCCGGGGTGTCCGGTGAGGGCTTGTTGGAGTTGTTCCGGGCTCGGGTGTCCGGGGTTCCGGATGCCGTGGCGGTGG
>NZ_JBSFVR010000541.1:0-3537 GCF_053592415.1 Streptomyces sp. NPDC002690
CCGCGATGTCGTCGATGACCTGGGCCACGATGTGACGGTTGGAACGCGTCACGACGAGGCGGGGACGCTCCGGCGAACCGGAGACGTGCTTGCGGACGCGGATGTGGCGCCGCTTGCGGGCAGCGCGCTTGTACGCGTCGCCCTTGGCGATCTTCACGCCGTATGCCATGGCTACTTACCAGCCTTTCCGACCTTGCGGCGGATGACCTCGCCCGCGTACTTGACGCCCTTGGCCTTGTACGGGTCGGGCTTCCGCAGCTTGCGGATGTTGGCGGCTACCTCGCCGACCTTCTGCTTGTCGATGCCCTCGACGCTGAGCTTCGTGGGCGACTCGACCTTGAAGGTGATGCCTTCCGGAGCCTCGATGAGGATCGGGTGGCTGTAGCCCAGGGCGAACTCCAGGTTGGAGCCCTTCGCCTGGACGCGGTAACCGACACCGCTGATTTCGAGCGCCTTGCTGTATCCCTGGGTCACGCCGGTGATCATGTTCGCCACCAGCGTGCGGGACAGGCCGTGAAGGGCCTTGTTCTGACGCTCGTCGTTCGGGCGGACGACGTTCAGAACGCCGTCCTCACCCTTGGTGACCTCGATCGGCGCGGCAACGGTGTGCGTGAGGGAACCCTTGGGGCCCTTCACCGCGACCGTGCGGCCATCGATGGTGACGTCCACACCGGCGGGAACCTGGATGGGGAGCTTGCCGATTCGCGACATGAGCTATTCCTCCGATTCCCGACTACCAGACGTAGGCGAGGACTTCCCCACCTACGCCCTTCTTGCTGGCCTGCTGGCCGGTCAGGAGACCGTGGGACGTGGAGATGATCGCCACGCCCAGGCCGCCGAGGACCTTCGGCAGGTTGGTGGACTTTGCGTATACACGCAGACCCGGCTTCGAGATTCGCTTGATGCCGGCGATCGAGCGCTCGCGGTTCGGACCGAACTTCAGGTCGAGAACGAGGTTCTTGCCAACCTCGGCGTCCTCGACCTTCCAGCCGGTGATGAAGCCCTCCTGCTGGAGGATCTCCGCGATGTGCGACTTGATCTTGCTGTGCGGCATCACGACGGAGTCGTGGTACGCCGAGTTCGCGTTACGCAGACGCGTGAGCATGTCTGCGATCGGATCAGTCATGGTCATGAGTTGGCCTTCGGCCTCTCTCGCCGGGGTTTCCTGTATGCGCCATCCCTCTCCCCACTCTGTGGCGGGACGGGTGCGGTGCGGGGACCTACGGCGTAGTAAGTCGGTCTAGGGCGGCAGGCGCCCAACCCTTCTAGCCTACGGCATGAAAGGAGGGGCTCCTGCCGACCAGATGCTTACCGAGAGTCTCCGGGTAATCCCAACGCCCAAAGGGCGAGGGGAAATTACCAGGAGCTCTTGGTCACGCCCGGCAGCTCGCCACGGTGAGCCATCTCACGAAGGCACACGCGGCACAGGCCGAACTTGCGGTAGACGGAGTGCGGGCGGCCGCAGCGCTGGCAACGCGTGTACGCGCGAACGCCGAACTTCGGCTTGCGGGCAGCCTTAGCGATCAGGGACTTCTTCGCCACGGTCAGTTCTCCTTGAACGGGAAGCCGAGGTGACGAAGGAGGGCACGACCCTCGTCGTCGTTGGTCGCCGTGGTGACCACGGTGATGTCCATGCCCCGGACCCGGTCGATCTTGTCCTGGTCGATCTCGTGGAACATGACCTGCTCCGTGAGACCGAAGGTGTAGTTACCACGGCCGTCGAACTGCTTCGGCGACAGGCCACGGAAGTCACGGATACGCGGCAGCGCGAGCGACAGCGTACGGTCCAGGAACTCCCACATCCGGTCACCACGAAGGGTGACGTGGCAGCCGATCGGCTGGCCCTCGCGCAGCTTGAACTGCGCGATGGACTTGCGGGCCTTGGTAACGGCAGGCTTCTGGCCGGTGATCGTGGTGAGGTCGCGCACGGCGCCGTCGATCAGCTTGGAGTCGCGGGCGGCGTCGCCCACACCCATGTTGACCACGATCTTGACCAGGCCGGGAACCTGCATGACGTTCTCGTACGAGAACTCCTCACGCAGCTTGCCGGCGATTTCCTCGCGGTAGCGCGTCTTGAGACGCGGCGAAGTGGTGGCAGTCATCAGATGTCCTCACCAGTCCGCTTGGCAACGCGGACCTTGTTGCCCTCGTCGTCAAAGCGGTAGCCGACGCGGGTGACGACCTTGTTGCCGTCCTTCTCCACAACCAGCTGAACGTTGCTGACGTGAATCGGGGCCTCAGTGGTGACGATGCCGCCGGTCTGCGAACCGCGAGCCGTCTGACCGGCCTTGGTGTGCTTCTTGACCCGGTTGACACCCTCGACGAGGACGCGGTCCTGAGCGGGGTAGGCCACGATGACCTTGCCCTGCTTGCCCTTGTCCTTACCGGTGATGACCTGAACCAGGTCGCCCTTCTTGATCTTCATGCTTACAGCACCTCCGGCGCGAGCGAGATGATCTTCATGAACTTCTTCTCGCGCAGCTCCCGGCCCACCGGGCCGAAGATGCGGGTGCCGCGGGGGTCGCCGTCGTTCTTCAGAATGACGGCTGCGTTCTCGTCGAAGCGGATGTACGAGCCATCCTGACGACGGCGCTCCTTGACGGTGCGAACGATGACCGCCTTGACGACGTCACCCTTCTTCACGTTACCGCCGGGGATCGCGTCCTTGACGGTGGCGACGATGACGTCACCGATGCCCGCGTAGCGGCGACCCGAACCACCGAGAACACGGATGGTGAGGATTTCCTTCGCACCCGTGTTGTCGGCGACGCGAAGTCGCGACTCCTGCTGGATCACGTCTATCTCCTGATCGTCTGCCGGTTCCCGGCGGGGAGCTCCGTAAGTGGATTACGGAGCTCCCTCACCGAGCCTGGCGGAACCGACCTGAGGGGAACCCCTCAGGAATTACTTGGCCTTCTCGAGGATCTCGACGATGCGCCACCGCTTCGAGGCGGACAGCGGACGCGTCTCCATGATGATGACGCGGTCGCCGACGCCGGCAGTGTTCTGCTCGTCGTGAGCCTTGAGCTTGTTCGTACGGCGGATGACCTTGCCGTACAGAGCGTGCTTCACGCGGTCCTCGACGGCGACGACGACGGTCTTGTCCATCTTGTCGCTGACGACCAGACCCTCACGGGTCTTGCGGAAACCGCGGTCGGTGTTGGTCTCAGTCACAGTCTTCTCGCTCATCAGGCGCTCTCCACCGTTTCGATGCCCAGCTCGCGCTCACGCATCAGGGTGTAGATCCGCGCGATGTCCTTACGGACGGACTTGAGCCGACCGTGGTTCTCGAGCTGACCAGTTGCCGCCTGGAAGCGGAGGTTGAACAGCTCTTCCTTGGCCTCGCGGAGCTTGTTGAGGAGCTCCTCGTCGCCCAGTTCGCGCAGCTCGGACGCCTTGGTACCGACCGACATCACGACTCACCTGCCTCGCGCCGAACAATCCGGCACTTCATCGGAAGCTTGTGAGCAGCGCGGGTAAGCGCCTCACGAGCAATCTTCTCGTTCGGGTAGGACAGCTCGAACATCACCCGACCGG
>NZ_JBSFVR010000542.1:0-3531 GCF_053592415.1 Streptomyces sp. NPDC002690
ACCCGCGCGGCCATGCAGGATGGGGGGATGAGCGGGAGCGCGGAAACAGGCGTGGACGTACGGGGCACGGTGGCGCCCGGATTCGAAGCGGTCCGCGGGCGCCCGGCCCGGCGGGGCGAAGTCCTGCGTGAAGGGCACGGGGCACCGTCCTGTCGTTCCGCTTCGTGCGGGATTGATCGTCTTTGTGGTCGTCCGCGAACCGTGTACGGAACAAGGGGTGTTCCGGGCGTTCCAGTTGTTCTGCGTGTTCCGCGTGTTCTGGGTGGGTCCCGGGGGTTCCGTCACGGCCTCGGCATAGCTTAGGTTAGCCTTACCTCAGTTCGCCAGGCCTCGGAGGGGTCCATGCTGTCGTCCCGATCCACCCGCGCGCTCGCCGTCGCGCTCTTCGCGGTACTGCTGGGAGCCCTGCTCCCGGCCACCGCCGCACAAGCGGCGAGCCGTACGGTGCAGGGCGGGCGACTGGACTGGGGGATCAAGTCCTCCTTCCAGAGCTACGTCACCGGCCCCATCGCGGGGGGCAGTTGGAGCCTCACCGGCGGAGCCGCCACGGTCGGCGCCGGCCAGTTCCGCTTCCACTCGGCCACCGGTTCCTACGACCCGGCCACCGGTGCCTTCTCCTCCGGCTTCTCGGGCGGAGTCCACTTCGTCGGCCACCGCACGGACGACGGTTCCTACGAGCTCGACCTCACCATCGCCCGGCCCACCGTCCGGATCTCCGGCGGCTCCGGCACGCTCTACGCCGACATGACCAGCAAGGAGCGGGGGACCGGACGGGTCACCACCCGGTCCCAGGTGCCGCTCGCCACGCTCGGCCTCGGCGGCATCGACATGCGGGGCGGCTCCACCCCCGTCGCGCTCGACAACGTCCCCGCGACGCTGACGTCGCAGGGCGCCACCGCCTTCGCCGGCTACTACACGGCCGGCACCCCGCTCGACCCGGTGACGCTCTCCGTCGACACCACCGCACCCGCCACATCCGCACCCAAGACCTCCCCGTCCGCGACGCCGAGCGCGTCCGGTAAGGCCGACGCCGACGCCGACGAGGCGGAAGGGGACGGGGCGACCGGGAACCGTTTCGTGGACGCGGCCGTCGACTGGGGCGTCCGCCGCACCTACCGCGAGTACGTCACCGGCCCGGTCGCCGGGGGCGAGTGGACCCTGGCCGGCGGCGCGAAGGACGGCGGGGCGCTGTTCCGCTTCCCCGGGGGGAAGGGGACGTACGACCCCGCGAAGCGAGTTCTGGAGGCGGCCTTCGTCGGCAGCGTCCACTTCACCGGAGCCGACGGACTCGACCTGGAACTCGCCCACTTCACCGTCTCGGTGAAGTCCGGCACCGGCACTCTCCGCGCCGACGCCACGAACGCCGGAGCCGTTTCGGCGAACGTCCCGCTGGTCACCTTCGACGCCGGGGGGCTCACGCCGAAGGACGGGCTCGCGGTCCTCACCGAGGCGCCCGCCACCCTCACCGCCGCCGGGGCGAAGGTCTTCGGCTCCCTCTACGCCGCCGGCACCGCCATGGACCCGGTCTCCCTGGCCGTCGCCGTGGACCGGGGCGCGACACTGCCCGCCCTGCCCGACCTGGGGAGCGGGGCCACCGCCTCGGCCGCCCCGGCGGCCACGACCCCCTCCGCGAGCCCGTCCGTCGCCACGGCGACGACCGCCGAGACGGACTCGGGCCCGGCCGCCGGAGGGTGGCTGGCCATCGGCGCACTCGCCCTCGCCGCCGCGGCCGGGGTGCTCTACGCCGGCCGCCGCCGCGCCCGCCGTTCCCGGGCGTCCGAAGAGACCCCGGGGGACTGAGCCCGCTCGGGTCCCCTCGGACGGGCGACCGAGCCCGATCCCTCCACCCGAACCCCTGGCCCACCCGGGCCCCAGGGCCGTACCCGCGCGGCCCGCTCCACGACTTCTCCCTCCCGGCGCGGCGGCCACCGGAACCCCCGGACCCGGCCGCACGCCCACCCCTGCCTTTCTTCGCCCCCTTCTCCCGAGGAGACCCCTGACCATGGCAGCCAACCGCCGCCCCATAGCCCTCGCCGCGGCCGTCGCCACCGCCGCCGCGCTGGGCGCCACCTTCGCGCTTCCGGCCCTCGCCGCCGACTCCGGTGCGGCCACCGGCACCACGGCCACCGCCGCGGCGACCCGGCTGGAGCTGAAGGACGGCACGCTCGACTGGGGCTTCAAGCAGTCCTTCCGCAGCTACATCGGTGCCGCCGGAAAGATCACCGTCTCGGACGGTGCCGAACAGGCCGCGAACAACGGCGCGTTCACCTTCGTCAACGGCAAGGGAACGTACGACCTCGCCACCCACGGCACCGACACCGCCTTCGAAGGAGGCGTCAACTTCTGGGCCCACGAAGGCGTCCTCGACATCACGCTCTCCGACGTCAAGGTCTCCACCACCGGGACCGGCGGCGCGATCACCGCCGACCTGAAGACCCCCGCGGGAACCCAGGACGACGTGGCCGTCGCCGACCTGGACCTGTCGGCCGTCCGGCCCGGTCAGGGCGACGGGGGCGCGATGGTCTTCAAGGACATCCCCGCCACCCTGACGAAGCTCGGCTCCGAGGCGTTCAACGGCATGTACCAGGAGGGCCAGGCCCTCGACCCGGCCACGCTCACCGTCACGGCGGTCACCCCCGCGACCGAGGAGCCGACCCAGGAACCGACCGACGAGCCGACGAAGGAACCGACGAAGGAGCCCACCACCGAGCCCACCGCCGAACCGACGAAGGAGCCGACCGGCACGCCCTCGCCGGACGCCTCCGCCACGGCGCCCGCCGCCGAGCAGGGCGCCCTGGTGGACGGCACCCTCGACTGGGGCGTCAAGGAGTCCTTCCGCTCGTACGTCACCGGCCCGATCGCGAGCGGCTCGGTCGAGACGACCGGCGGCGCGAAGACCACCGCGAACGGCTACCGCTTCGGTGACGCCACCGGCCGGTTCGACGCGGCGAAGAAGAGCCTGGAGGCCGACTTCAAGGGCCAGGTCCGCTTCCTCGGCCACAAGAGCGGCGACACCTACGCCCTCGACCTCTCCTTCTCCGCCCTGCGCGTCGAGGTGACCGGCACCTCCGGCAAGCTGATCGCGGACGTGTCCTCGAAGGATCGCGAGACCGGAAAGACCGAAGTCAGCAAGGGACTTGCCCTCGCCGATCTCACCGTGCCCGCTGCCGCACTGACCGCGAAGGACGGCGTGGTGACGCTCGCGGGCGTCCCCGCCACACTCACCGAGGGCGGTTCCGCGGCATTCGGCGGGATGTACGAGAAGGGCGAGAAGCTCGACGCGCTGACCGTCGCCGTCTCCCTCGACGAGAACGCCCAACTGCCGGGCGCGGGTTCGACGGGCTCGACCGGTTCCACGGGCTCGACCGGTGCGACGGGCTCGACCGGTTCCACGGGCTCCACCGGTTCGACGGGCTCGACCGGCTCCGGCTCCGTGGCCCGAGATGGTGTAGTCGAAGGTGCCGAAGGGGTTGATCACCTGGACCGGGTCGCCGATGCCGAGCTTGGAGTGGTCGGCGCTGTCCGCGTCGA
>NZ_JBSFVR010000543.1:0-3527 GCF_053592415.1 Streptomyces sp. NPDC002690
GCCGGAGCCGTAGGACGACTGCTGGGCGGTGTCGGCGGACGGGTCGTCCTGGGGCTGCCTCGTGGGCCTCGGCGAACGCCTCCTTGGCGTCAGACTTGGCACGTGTGGCGTCGGCCTTCTGCTCGGCGTCCCAGGCGTCGTCGCGCAGGTCGCGTGCCCGGTCCCGGGCGGCCTCCGCGTCGTTCCTGCGGGCCACCGCGGTGGACTCCGACGCCTCGGCCCTGTCCTTGGCCTCGTTGGCGTTGACCGCCTCCGCCTCGGCGTTCTGCCGGTGCTGGGCCGCCTCGGCCTGCTTGGCCTCGGCGGTCTCCTTCTCCTTCTTCGCCGTGGCTTCCTCGGCCTCGGCCGCGAGCCGCTTGGCGTGCGCGTCGGCCGCCGCCACCTTGGCGTCGGACTCCGCCGCCAGGGTCTCGGCGAGCTTGGCCTCGGCGGTCTCCTTGTCCTTCTTCGCGTTGTCGCGGTGCGTCTTGGCCGCCTCCGAGGCGGCCTTGGCCTGCAGTTCGGCCCGGTAGGCCGCCTGGCTGCGGAACTCCGTCTTGGACTGCGCGGCCTGCGCCAGTGCACGCTGGGCGATCGTGTCACTGTCCGCGGCAGCCGCCCGGGTGGCCGCCTCGGCGGTCTCGCCGGCCTTCACCAGGGCAGTCACCGCCGCGGCAGCGCCCTGCGTGACCTGCGCCTTCTGCTGTCCCACCAGCAGGCCGCGACCCCGCGGCGCCCCGTTGGCGTCCGCGATGGCGTACGCCGCCTGCTCGGCGGTGACGCTGGCGCTCTGGGCGGCCGTCGCGGCCGTCGCCTGACGCTTCAGCTCCGCCAGTTCTGCCTGCGCTCCCGTGCGTGCGGCACTCAGCCTCGCCGCGGCCTTGGTGAACTCCGCCGCGGGAGGCACGGTGCCGTTGTGCGCGGAGACCTTGAACAGCACCTTCTGCGTGGCGGCGGTGCTGCAGGCCGCCGCGAGCGCGTCCTGTCCCGCCGTGTACGCCGGGAAGTTGAGGCACTTGTTCGCCCCCACGTTCTGCAGGGTGGCGCTCGCCCGGACGCTGAACTTCCACACCTGCGCGGGCGTGCCGTTGCAGGTGTAGATCTGGATCTTCGTCTGGTTGGTGGCGAGGTCGAGGCACTTCTGCGCGTTCACGTTCTGAAGGCTGTAGCCCTGGCCGTAGCCGCCGGATATCCGCCACTGCTGGGCGGCCGCCGTGGAGCAGGTGACGACCTCGACGGCCGTGGCGTTCGCGGTGCCCGAGCCTTGGACGCCCAGACACTTGCCTGTCGCGCCCGGGATCTGCACGGCCATCGGCGAGTCGCCGATCCAGCCGATGCCGCCCGAGGACCAGTAGTCCTGCCAGCGGGTGATGTGGTCGGCGACCCATGAGTGGCCGAGCAACTTGCCCATCGACTCGGAGGCCACGGTCAGTGCCTGGACGGCGTTCTTGTTCGCGGTCAGGATGTCGTTGCGCTTGGCCGCCTGCGAGCCGATCTCCTGCTGCCACTCCGCCGCGGCGGTCGTGGAGACCTCGCCGAGGACCTTCTCCGGGTCCATCGGATCACGCCACGCGCACGCGGCGAAGCGGGACTTGAGGTCCTCGACCGCGATCCGGTGTTCGGCGGTGCCCGGCACCGGCGCCTTGTCCGGGAAGCCGCCCGAACTCAGGAAGAGGCGGGCGTTGTCGGCGCCGGTCGGCTCCAGGCTCCAGTCCGTCAGGTGCTCGTAGGCGGCCCGCAGAGCGAGCTGCCGGTTCCAGTCCGGCAGGGACGGGTCGGGGTCGCTCCCGTACAGCGGCTGCCCCAGGGCCTTGACCGCGGCGACGGTCTGCGCGTCGGCGGCCGGGGTGGCGTCCTCGTAGAAGTCGCTCTCGTCCTTCCAGAACCGGTCGGCGATCCAGTCGGTGAGGCCGGTCTGGGAGTGGAAGTCCTCGCCGTCGTCGCCGCTCGTGCCCGGTGGCCACTCGAAGTCGACGACGGATTTGAAGCCGCCCGGCGTCTCCAGCCCGGTGATCTTCCAGGTGTTGTGGAGCGCGTCGAGGCGGTCCAGTTCGGCCAGTGCGGCGGTCCGGTCCGATTCGTACGCGGTGGCGAGCGGCGTGTCCTCCCAGTAGTCCCGGTCCGCCAGTTCCCGCAACCGCTCCGGGCTCTGGTTCAGGGCGTCCTTGGCGCTGGTGGCCATGGCCGGCCCGCCGAGCCGCAGGACGTCGCTCATCAGACACTGGTCCTGCCGCAACAGCTCGGCGGGCGTGTCCTCGTACCAGTCGTAGTCGCTGGAGGCCGCCTCAGTGTTCGGGGCGGTGGGCCGGGCCAGGAGTTCGGGGGCGACGCCCACGCCCGCCAGCAGTGCGGCGGCCAGCAGGGGCGGCACGAGCCGGGCGGAGAGCCCGGATCGCCGGAGAACGGGTCTGCGTGACCCGGATGATCGTGAACGCACGTGTGCATCCTCTGTGTGGAGGGTGGACCGACCGGTCGATGACCAGTGGCGGGTGCCGCGACGCCGAGACGGCGCGCGGTCCGACGCGGGGGCAGGGGCGTCGGGGCGCGGCGGACGGCATGGGATGCACGGAGTGCGGGCATGGCGGTACGACGATGGACTTCCCCCGGCGACGTGGTTCCCCCGGTCGCTCGTCATGACGTGCGCGGTCCCGGTCTGGTCAGGACCGGGTCCGGCGCGGCGTCACTTTAGGCAGAAGTCGACACTTTCCGGTAGGGGTTGACGGGGGGCCGGGGGCAGATTGGCGCGATGTGGAATGTCGACTGCGGCGGCTCCGCCCGGCCGGCTGAAGGGCCGGCACCCACGGTTACCTGTGCGTAGCCTGTGTACTCAAGTTGCGTGTGGGGTGGATGGTGCGGCAGGAACTGGCCGGATTTCGCCCGTCCGTTGATGGGTCCTGCGACGCGGATGGCTGGTCGCTGCCGTCGTCGCGAGGCGGTTCTGTCGGTCCACCGTCTGCTCCACCTCGGTGACTCGGCGGCTCGGTGACCAGAACCTCCCTGTCCGGAAGCCATGAACGAGTTCGACCAGCTCCGGGCCGGAGTTGACGACGCATCCGAAGCGGCGATCCGTCCCCGTCGCGGAAGAGGCGGGTCGTCACATGGCCGGTCGCAGGGAACCCCCGTGGCAGGCCCGCGAGACCGCGAAGCCTTCGAGGGCCGGTATCCGACCGGCGCCGTGCTGCCGGAACGACGGCCTTTGTAAAATAGCTTTACAAGTCAAAATTCTTTACTGGAGGTAGCGGCGTGAGCAGGACACGGGAGGCGGCGACGGAAGCGCTGCGCGAGTGGGCCGCGAACTTTCGGACCGCCCGCCGCGACCGGCTGATCGCCTTGGCGTGGCAGGCGGGTGAGACCAGCATCCCCGTACTTGCCGAAGCCGCCCGCGTCAGCCGTCCGACCGTGTACGCGGCCCTGCGCTCGCAGGGCATCGAGCCCGGCCACCGCCCCAAGGGGCCGCGACCTGATGACGGAGTGGAAGGCGGCGGGCCGCGCCCAGCGCGAGGCCGAGGACGAGCTGTGGAACCGTTTCCGCGGCGCGCAGGACGTCT
>NZ_JBSFVR010000544.1:0-3482 GCF_053592415.1 Streptomyces sp. NPDC002690
CCCTCGCGGCGGACCCTCGCCGCGCTGACCGCAGTGGTGCTCGCCCTCGTCGCGGTGATCGTCGTGGCGGTCACGACGACCGGCGGCCGGGACGGCGACGAGGTCGCCACCCTGGACGGACGCCCGGTCACCCGTGACGAACTGCTCTTCCACATGGGGCGGCTCGCCCCCACCGTGCAGAACGAGCTGACCACCACTTACCACCTGGCCTCCCCGTTCAGCTGGGACGCGAAGACGGGAGCCAAGAGCGCGCTCCAGCGCCTGGAGACGAGTGCGCTGGACGAGATCCGCGAGGACCGGGCCACCCTCGTCCTCGCGCAGGACCAGGGGCTCGTCGACTCCGTGGACTTCGCGGACCTCACCGCCGAGCGCACCGAGGAGAACGAGGCCCGCGCCCAGGCCGTGCAGGCCGGTCAGACGGTCTACGGGGTCACGGACTTCTCCCCCGAGGAGTACTACACCCACCGGCTGACCGAACTCGCCACCAAGCTGAAGGACCTGCTCAGCAAGGACGCCGGCGACCCGCTCCACATCACCGACGCCGAGGTCCGCAAGGCGTTCGACGCGGACCCGGACTCCTGGAGCGCCAACGCGACCACGTACGCGTACACACAGCTCGTGGTCCAGGTGCCGGACGACGCCCCCGCCGGCTTCGCCGCCGCCCTCCAGCGCCGGGTGGAGGCCGCGGGTCACCTGGCCGACGTCACCGGGGTGGCGGACGCGAAGCTGACCACCGCCACCTACGGCGGGACCGGCACCACCGGGCTCAGCACCCACGACCAGGACCTCGCCTCCGTGCTCGGGGAGCTCGACCGGGGAGAGGTCTCGGCGCCCGTCAAGGGCACCGGCCAGATCACGTACTACCAGCTCGACAGCGTGAAGACCGACAAGGACAAGGCGTTCACCGAGTACTCCCAGCGGATCCGCCAGTCGCTCGTCGAGAAGAAGTACGCCACTTACCTCCAGCGCCGGGCCGACGACGCCTCGATGCACGTCGACAGCTCGGCGGTGGCCGCCATCAACGCGAAGGACGTGCAGCAATGAGACCTGCCGACATCGGCCTGCCCGCCGACGAGGCGTCGGTGAAGCGCCCGTGGCTCACCACGCGGACGGTTCGCACCGGCCTCGCCTCCGTGCTCGCCGCACTGCTGGTGGGGTCGCTCGCCCCGGCCGCGCACGCCGCGGCCGGACCGAAGAGCCCCGCCGCCCCCGCTGCTTCCGCCGCGGCCAAGTCCTGGCCCGGCAACAAGCACAACGCGACGGGTGGCAAGGACTACTACATCGACGCCACGCACGGCCACGACACCGCGGCCGGCACCTCGCCGAAGACCGCCTGGGCCAGCCTGGCCAAGGCGAACGCGACGACGTTTCTGCCCGGCGACCGGATCCTGCTCAAGGCCGGCGAGCAGTGGCAGAACGAGCAGCTGTGGCCGAAGGGCTCCGGCAGCGCGGGCAAGCCGATCACCATCTCGGCGTACGGCGACAAGCACGCCGGCCGGCCCTACATCGCGGCCAACGGCAATGTGCCCAGCCCGTTCAACGCGGACGGCACGAAGAACCCGCAGACCGTCGGTCTGACCGGCGCCATCGTGCTGCGCAACCAGCAGTACTGGGACATCGACAACGTCGAGCTGTCCAACGACGACGACTTCGCCACGGACATCACCAAGGGCAGCTACGTCCGCGACGGCATCATGGTCTCGATCAACGCCGACCTGTTCCCGGACGGCGCGGACACGGTCATGGACCACTTCCGCATATCGGACATCTACGTCCACAACCTCGACGGTCCGAGCAGCTGGCAGAAGATCCACTACGGTGCGGTCGACTTCCAGGTCTTCGGCAGCAAGAGCTACAAGGCGTACCCGGCCGGCGGATACCACTTCAGCGACGTCCGGATCGAGAACAACACCTTCGAGAACGTCGAACTGCACGCCGTGCAGTTCGCGTTCAACTGGTTCGCCGCCGACAGCGCCGACTCCGGCCAGTACGACGAGGCCGGAAAGTGGCACGAGGGCTGGGAGCAGCTCTGGGTGCGCACCCGCGACCTGTACAGCCGTGACGTCTACATCGGCCACAACTACGCCAAGAGCATCGGTCAGGGCGCCTTCCAGCTCGCCGACTCCCAGCGGATGACGGTCGAGTACAACGAGGTCAACGGCTTCCTGGAGCGCTACAACGCGGTCTCCTGCGGGCTCTACCTGTGGGCCGGCGCCGACTCCACCATGCAGTACAACGAGGTCTACGGCGGCCCCGACAACGAGTACGACGGCACCCCCTGGGACCTGGAGTACACCAACTTCAACGTCACTTACCAGTACAACTACTCGCACGACAACGCCGCGGGCTGGATGGCCTACATGGGCAACAGCTCGAACTCGGTGGCGCGTTACAACCTCAGCGTCAACGACAACGGCGTGCTCGTGAAGAACATGCTGTCGACGAACTACGCGCCGACTTATTTCACCAACAACACCTTCGTCTACGACGGCGCCGACCTGAACACCGTCCACGACGAGACATTCCTCAGCCGCGTCTACTTCCTCAACAACATCTTCTACAACACCTCCGAGACCACCCCGACCCCGTGGTACCGCCGGACCGGCGCCCTGCGGCAGGCCGTGTTCTCGAACAACGACTACTACGAGGCGTCCGGCACCCACTCCGCGCAGGAGCCGGCCGACCCGGACGGGCTGCGGGTCGACCCGAAGTTCGTCGGTGACCCCGCCGACTACGTCACCGGTGCGGGCGTCGACAAGATCCGCAAGGCCGCCGCGCCCTTCGCGCTGCGCAAGAACTCCCCGCTGATCGACGCGGGCCGGTACAACGCGCACCTGGGCACCGAGGACTTCCTCGGTACGCACCTCTACTACGGCGACGCCCCGGACATCGGCATCGCCGAGTCCAAGTCCGGCCGCAAGGTGGCCCACCCGGTCGACGCGAACCCGATCGAGGAGGAGACGGACAACAGGGTGAACCTCGCCCTCGGCAAGTCCGTCACCGCCAGCTCGACCCACCCCGGGGCGAACGGCTCGCTCGGCGCGGAGAAGCTCACCGACGGCAACCTGTCGACCCGCTGGGCCGCCGCCGACGACGCGTCCTACCCGATCACGCTCGACGTCGACTTCGGCGCGGACACCACGTTCGACCAGGTCTACCTGGACGAGTACACCGACTCGGGCACCAACCCCCGGGTGCAGTCCTTCGAGCTCCAGCGCTGGGACGCGGCCACCGGTACCTGGGTCACCTTCGCCACCCGTGACGCGGGTGTCGGGCACGACCTCACGGTGACCGGCTTCGGCTCCGTCACCAGCTCCAAGCTGCGGGTGGCCCTCACCGGCCAGATCGCCACGGAGCAGTACACCCCGAGCCTGACCGAGATCTCGGTCTACCGCGCGGGCGCGTGAACGGTGTCCGTACGGACCCCCGGGTGAACCCGCCGGGTCCGTACGGATGACACGCGGAGGGCGGGTGGATGCCAC
>NZ_JBSFVR010000545.1:0-3455 GCF_053592415.1 Streptomyces sp. NPDC002690
CGTCGGCCGCCTGCGGGGTCCCGGTGAAGGACAGCCGGAAGACGCCGTTCTCCTGTCGTACGAGGCCGGTCAGCGAGGACTCGCAGGCGAGGGAGGATGACCAGGAGACGTGGAGCACCCACCCCGCCCCGCCCAACCACCCGCCCACGCATATCGGTTGGCGCCGCCGGGTCCCGCAGGGACAGGATGGGCGGCGTCGGACCCGTTCGCCACACCGGAGACCGGAGAGCAGCCAGCATGCCCGCCAGCCCCAGCCGCACCAGCGACTCGCCCGCCGTCACCCTCGACCGCCGCGACGGCCCCTTCGGCGAGGTGGTACTGCGCGGGCGGGGTGAGCACTTCGAGATCATCGCCAACGGGTGCTTCCTCATGGACACTTCGGACGGCAGGTCCGAGCGGCTGCTCGTCGACGCCGCACTCGCGGCACTGCCACCCGCGCGCCCCCGCCCCTCGGTGCTCATCGGCGGGCTCGGCGTGGGGTTCTCCCTGGTCCGGGCCGCCGAGCAGGAGCGCTGGGGCCGGATCATCGTGGTGGAGCGGGAGCCGGCGATCGTGGAGTGGCATCTGCACGGCCCGCTGGACCGGATTTCCGGTGGCGCCCTGGCCGACCTGAGAACCTCGGTCCTGCGCGCGGACCTGGTCGAGCACCTCCGTACGACTACGGAGCGTTATGACGCATTGTGTCTGGACATCGACAACGGTCCGGACTGGACCGTGACCGACGACAACGGAAGCCTCTATTCCCCTTCAGGCCTCGCCGCCTGCCGGGAACGTCTGACTCCTGGGGGTGTTCTCGCCATGTGGTCCGCGCAGCCGTCCGAATCCTTCGAACAGGCTCTACGAGGTGCCGGATTCGAGGGGGTACGGACCGAAGAGGTGCCCGTTGCCCGAGGTGTGCCCGACGTGGTTCATCTCGCACTTCGGACCGCCTGAGCACCCCGCCGGGGTATCCGGCCGGGCACGGATAACCGGACAAGGCACGCTTTCCTCCTGCCTCTGAGGGGTATCCCTTCCTTTCCGGGCACCACCCTGCGTAGCCGAAAGGTGTCCCCAGCCTCTACGCTGCTGCCCGGCAGACGGACCACACAGGCAAGAAAAAACGAGCGAAGACCGCGCCCCCCGGAGGAATGATCTCCGCGGGAGCGGGCAGGGGCGGGGCGATGGAACAGACACACACCAACCACAGCGGCGTCGCGGCCACCCCCGGAGCGCAGCGCCGGGTGCTGGTGGTCGAAGACGACGCCACGATCATCGACGCCATCGCCGCGCGTCTGCGGGCGGAGGGCTTCCTGGTGCAGACCGCACTGGACGGTCCGGCCGCCGTGGACGCGGCCGAGGCGTGGCAGCCCGATCTCATGGTGCTCGACATCATGCTCCCGGGCTTCGACGGCCTGGAGGTCTGCCGCCGGGTGCAGGCGCAGCGCCCGGTGCCGGTGCTGATGCTGACCGCGCGGGACGACGAGACCGACATGCTGGTCGGGCTCGGGGTCGGCGCGGACGACTACATGACCAAGCCGTTCTCCATGCGGGAGCTTGCGGCACGGGTGCACGTACTGCTGCGTCGGGTCGAGCGGGCCGCGCTGGCCGCGGTGACGCCGCGGAGCGGCATCCTGCGCCTGGGTGAACTGGAGATCGACCACGCGCAGCGCAGGGTCCGGGTGCGCGCCGACGACGTGCACCTGACGCCGACCGAGTTCGACCTGCTGGTCTGCCTGGCGAACACCCCGCGCGCGGTGCTCTCCCGTGAGCAGTTGCTCGCCGAGGTCTGGGACTGGGCGGACGCCTCGGGCACGCGTACGGTCGACAGCCACATCAAGGCGCTCCGCCGCAAGATCGGCGCCGAGCGCATCCGTACGGTCCACGGCGTCGGCTACGCGCTGGAGACCCCGGCAGCATGACCCGCTCCGGGCCCGGCCTGCGCCCGTTCTCGATCAAGGCCAAGCTGGGCACGCTCGTCGTGGTGTCCGTGTTCATCACCACGGGGCTGCTCGTGGTGGCGCTGCGGACCCGGACCGAGTTCCAGTTCATCACCGTGTTCTCGGTCATCGCCACACTGCTGATAACCCAGTTCGTCGCGCACGGCCTGACGGCGCCGCTGGACGAGATGCGGGCGGTGGCCCGGTCGATCTCGCACGGCGACTACACGGGCCGGGTCAGCGGGGCCGGGCGCCGGGACGAGCTGGGCGACCTCGCGCAGACGATCAACCGCATGGCGGACGACCTGGAGGCGGTCGACCGGCACCGCAAGGCGCTGGTCGCCAATGTGTCGCACGAGCTGCGGACCCCCATCGCGGCGCTCCGTGCCGTACTGGAGAACGTGGTGGACGGGGTGTCGGCCGCCGATCCGGAGACCATGCGGACGGCGCTCCAGCAGACGGAGCGGCTCGGCCGGCTCGTGGAGACGCTGCTGGACCTGTCGCGGCTGGACAACGGTGTCGTCCCGCTCAAGGCCGGCCGTTTCGAGGTGTGGCCCTATCTGGCCGGTGTACTGAAGGAGGCGAACCTCGCGGCCTCGCGCCGCCGGCTCTCCTCGGGCTCGGGCAACCACTCCCGTACGGACGTCCATCTGCACCTCGACGTGTCCCCCGGGGACATGACGGCGTACGCGGACACCGAGCGCCTGCACCAGGTCGTGGCGAATCTCATCGACAACGCCGTGAAGCACAGCCCGCCGCACGGCCGGGTGACGGTGCTGGCGCGACGGGGTCCGCATCCTGAGTCTCTGGAACTCGAAGTGATCGACGAGGGCCCCGGCATCCCGGAGGCCGAACGCCACCGCGTCTTCGAGCGGTTCAACCGGGGTCAGACACCGTCCCCGCACGGCCCCGGAAGCGATGGCGGCACGGGTCTGGGACTGGCCATCGCCCACTGGGCGGTGGATCTGCACGGTGGCCGCATCAGAGTGGCTGAATCCACACAGGGATGCCGGATTCAGATCACTCTTCCGGGGATGTCACCGGACCGCAGTTGACATATGGTTCGAACGAAAGGGACGTGATCTTGGTCCCTCGTCACCAGGGGTACGGCCGGAGGGGCCATAGCCGTGTCCCTGACTACCCGAAGCGCAGCGGAACCCCGCTTGTTTCCCGCCATTCCGAGCTCCGAAACCCGCCTTCAGATGTGATGTGCACGACGATGAGCGGCCCGGTCTGCAAGGAACGGCGCGGGAGGCGTAGCCTTGATTCCCGCTGTCCATCACCTTGTGAAGCGGAAGAGGGCGGTTGCCGCCGTGTCGTCTCAGTCCCCCAGTAACTCGACCATCTCGACCGACCAAGCAGGCCCGGGAATCAACCCGGCCGCTGCTTTCGGTGCCAATGAATGGCTCGTCGACGAGATCTACCAGCAGTACCTCCAGGACCCGTGCATCGACGGCATCGCCGCGTACTGGTTCGACATGTTCTTGAGGTTGCCCGAGGCCATCGAGCCCCAGGTGTGGTGCACCAGGACCGTGTCGA
>NZ_JBSFVR010000546.1:0-3452 GCF_053592415.1 Streptomyces sp. NPDC002690
GTACGAGCCGACGTTCGGCGGCACCCGGGTCGACGGCGAGCAGCCGCTCCCGCAGGCTCGGGTTGCGGATCTCCAGGACGTCCAGCACCCCGGTGACGGCGGTGCGGTCGTACGGGGCGCGCTCCAGCTCGGCGGGGCCCTTGGGGAGCTCCACGTCGCGCACCATCTCGGTCAGCCGGCGGTTCATCCGCACCGAGTCGAGGTGGTCGCGGAAGTTCTGCCCCGCGACACCCTTCACCTCGTCGGCGCGCGCCACCAGCTCGTCGAAGGAGCCGAACTCGTTGATCCACTTCGCGGCGGTCTTCTCGCCCACCTTGGGGATGCCGGGGAGGTTGTCCGACGGGTCGCCGCGCAGCGCGGCGAAGTCCGGGTACTGGGCGGGGGTGAGGCCGTACTTCTCCTCGACCTTCTCCGGGGTGAAGCGGGTCAGCTCGGAGACGCCCTTGGTCGGGTAGAGGACCGTGACGTTCTCGGTGATGAGCTGGAAGGAGTCGCGGTCGCCCGTGACGATCAGCACCTCGAACCCCGCGGCCTCCGCCTGGGTGGCGAGCGTCGCGATCACGTCGTCGGCCTCGAAGCCGTCGACGGCGAACCGGTCCGCGTGCATCGCGTCGAGCAGTTCACCGATCAGCTCGACCTGCCCCTTGAACTCGTCGGGGGTCTTGGAGCGGTTCGCCTTGTACTCGGGGAACTCCTGGGAGCGCCAGGTCTTGCGGGACACGTCGAACGCCACCGCGAAGTGGGTGGGCGCCTCGTCGCGCAGCGTGTTCGCCAGCATCGAGGCGAAGCCGTACACGGCGTTCGTCGGCTGCCCCGTCCCGGTCGTGAAATTCTCCGCGGGCAGGGCGAAGAACGCCCGGTACGCCAGGGAGTGCCCGTCCATGAGGAGCAGGCGCGGTCGGTTGTCTGCCGTCTTCTTCGATGCTGTCTCAGCCACATACACGATCCTGCCACGGCCCGCCGACATCACGGACCGCTCACGGGTCCCGTCGCCCCTTCCTTCCGGGTGCGCGCCCCGACCGCCATGACAGGATCGAACGGGAGAGACCCACGCGCTCGAAGGGGAGCAACCATGGCCACGAAGCCCCCGACCGGAGACCCGGTCCAGGACGCCCCGCAGGTCCAGGAGGCCCAGCACGCCGCCGCCGGGCTGCCCGCGGTCGCCCATTCTCTGCTCATGGCCCAGCAGCAGATGGGGCTGGGGCGCACCGCGCGCACGCTCCTCAAGGTCAACCAGAAGAACGGCTTCGACTGCCCCGGCTGCGCGTGGCCGGAAGGCGACAAACGCCACACCGCGGAGTTCTGCGAGAACGGCGCCAAGGCCGTCGCCGAGGAGGCGACGCTGCGCCGGGTCACCCCGGAGTTCTTCGCCGCGCACCCGGTCCGGGACCTCGCGGGCCGCAGCGGGTACTGGCTGGGTCAGCAGGGCCGGATCACGCAGCCGATGTACCTCCCCGAGGGCGCTGACACCTACGAGCCGATTCCCTGGGACGACGCCTTCGCAATCATTGCCGACGAACTCCGTGCGCTCGGCTCCCCCGACGAGGCCCTCTTCTACACCTCGGGCCGCACCAGCAACGAGGCCGCCTTCCTCCTGCAGCTCTTCGCCCGCGAGTACGGCACCAACAACCTCCCCGACTGTTCGAACATGTGCCACGAGTCGTCCGGCTCGGCGCTCGTGGAGACCATCGGCATCGGCAAGGGCAGCGTCTCGCTGGAGGACCTCCACCAGGCCGATCTGATCATCGTCGCGGGGCAGAACCCGGGTACCAACCACCCGCGCATGCTCTCCGCCCTGGAGAAGGCCAAGCACGCCGGGGCGAAGATCATCTCGGTGAACCCGCTGCCCGAGGCCGGCCTGGAACGCTTCAAGAACCCCCAGACCCCGCAGGGCATGATCAAGGGCACCGCCCTCACCGACCTCTTCCTCCAGATACGCCTCGGCGGTGACCAGGCGCTCTTCCGCCTCCTCAACAAACTGATACTGGAGACCGAGGGCGCCGTCGACACCGTCTTCGTCGACGAACACACCCACGGATACGAGGAGTTCACCCGGGCTGCCCGGGAGGCCGACTGGGACGAGACCCTCGCCGCCACCGGGCTGGAGCGCGCCGACATCGAGAAGGCCCTCGAACTGGTCCTCGCCTCGGAGCGCACCATCGTCTGCTGGGCGATGGGCCTCACCCAGCACAAGCACTCCGTCCCCACCATCCGAGAAGTGGTCAACTTCCTTCTGCTGCGCGGCAACATAGGACGCCCGGGCGCCGGAGTCTGCCCGGTGCGCGGCCACTCCAACGTCCAGGGCGACCGCACCATGGGCATCTACGAGCGCCCCGCCCCCGCCTTCCTCGACGCCCTCGACCGCGAGTTCGGCATCACCTCGCCGCGCCACCACGGCTACGACGTGGTCCGCGCCATCCGCGCCCTGCGCGACGGCGACGCCAAGGTCTTCTTCGCGATGGGCGGCAACTTCGTCGCCGCCACCCCCGACACCGACGTCACCGAGGCCGCGATGCGCCGCGCCCGCCTCACCGTGCACGTGTCGACCAAGCTCAACCGCTCGCACGCCGTCACCGGCAGCCGCGCCCTGATCCTGCCGACGCTGGGCCGCACCGACAAGGACGTCCAGGCAGGCGGCAAGCAGTTCGTCACGGTCGAGGACTCCATGAGCATGGTGCACGCCTCCCGCGGCAACCTCGCCCCCGCGAGCCCGCACCTGCTCTCCGAACCCGCCATCGTCGCCCGGATGGCGCGCGCCGTCCTCGGCCCCGGTTCGAAGACCCCCTGGGAGGACTTCGAGAGGGACTACGGCACGATCCGCGACCGCATCTCCCGCGTGGTGCCCGGCTTCGAGGACTTCAACGCCCGAGTCGCCCGCCCCGGCGGATTCACCCTCCCGCACGGCCCGCGCGACGCCCGCCGCTTCCCGACCGCCACCGGCAAGGCCAACTTCACCGCCGCCCCCGTCGAGTACCCCGAACTCCCGGAAGGCAGGCTGCTGTTGCAGACCCTGCGCTCCCACGACCAGTACAACACCACGATCTACGGCCTCGACGACCGCTACCGCGGCATCAAGGACGGCCGCCGCGTCGTCCTCGTCAACCCCGACGACGCCCGCGAACTCGGCCTGGGCGACGGCGCCTACACCGATCTCGTCAGCGAGTGGAAGGACGGCACCGAACGCCGCGCCCCCGGCTTCCGGATCGTCCACTACCCCACCGCACGGGGCTGCGCCGCGGCCTACTACCCGGAGACGAACGTCCTGGTGCCGCTCGACTCGACCGCCGACACCAGCAACACCCCCGCCAGCAAGTCGGTCGTGGTGCGCTTCGAGAACGCCGGCTGACCCGGCCGTACGCCGCCGAGCCGGGCGCCGTCACCCCCGCCGCCCTGCCGTACACCGCACGGTTCGTCCAGGAGGTGCTGCGCCTGTATCAGCCCCTGTGGTTCAT
>NZ_JBSFVR010000547.1:0-3419 GCF_053592415.1 Streptomyces sp. NPDC002690
TACGACATCTCCGGCAGACGGAGGCGTGGGGCCGGGCGCCGCTGTACGGTCAGCAGGCGTCCGGCTCAGGCCGGGGCAGTTCGTCAAGGTCGAGGGTGGATCAAGGCTGCCGCGCCCTTCTCCGTCACTGCCGGCCCCGCATGCAGACGGTACGAGCGATCACGGCCTCGACGAGACGGGTACATCGACCGATTGCCGGCCGGGGCGGGCCACCGGGAGCAGTCCGGCGGTCAGGAGCAGTCCGCCGACCGGCAGCAGGTCGAGGTGGACCGAGAAGAGGAGGAAGCCCGCGAGCACGAGCAGAGGGCTCCACACCGGCAGCGCGCGCGGCTGGGCGGCCACCGGCAGGACCAGAAGAACCAGCAAGCCCAGTTGGAAGGCGAGCGGGCCCGCGAGCTTCAGCGGGTCGGGCAGGGGCGCCGCGTCGTCCAGAGCCGCGAACAGGTCGCCGAGGATCACCCGGAGGAAACAGGCGATGCCGAACAGGCTGACCGCCGTGGCCACGTTCGCGAGGTGACGCCTGCCGGGGGTGGCGGCGAGAGCGATCCGCCGAAGCCTGAACGTCACGACGCCGAAGAGTAAGAAGCCGGCGAAGAACAGGCTGTGTCCGAGGTTCCAGGCGAGCCCGGGCCCGTGTTTCCCGTCCAGCCCGTCGACGAGGCGCAGGACGCCGTACAGCACCAGCAGAAGCGGGGCGACGAGGGCGGGCGCGTTGCGTCCGTCCGTGAGTTTCGGAGTCATACGAGCAGACTCGCTGTCGGCCGGCTCCCGGTCCATCGGGGACGTCCCTGGCAGATCCGGGAAGGTTCCCCTAGGGGCGTCGGCGGGTGGCGGGGCGCGACTCCACGCCCCGCGCCGACCGTCCATGGCGCGGGGCGGGTCGAGGCACCGGCACATGGGCCCGAAGGACCGATGGCGCCCCGGGGTGCTACTCGGCGCGGGCTCCGGCGGAGGCACCGGTTCCGGCGGCCGTGGGCACCTCGGTGTCCTCCGGGGCTTCCTCGAAGTTCACCCGGCCCATGTGGCGGTTCATGGACTTCATCAGCAGCCACACTCCGACGGCGAGCGCGGCGAAGACGATGAAGCCGAGAACGCCGGGGGTCACCTTGTTCTTGTCGAGCTCGTCGGCGGCCAGCGGGACGAGATGCGTCAGTGCCTGGGTGGAGTACATATCAGGCATTGTCGCGGATGCCCGCGAAGAGATCGCTCTCGGGGAGGGAGGTATCGACGCCGGCCTTCACGAGCTCGTACTCCTCGGTCGGCCAGACCTCCTTCTGGACGTCCATCGGGACGCGGAACCAGCCGCCCTCGGGGTCGATCTGCGTGGCGTGCGCGATGAGAGCCCGGTCACGCACCTCGAAGAAGTCCGCGCAGGGGATGTGCGTGGTCAGGGTGCGTTCGGTGTGCTTCATGTCGTCCCAGCGCTTCAGCCAGTCGCCGTACGGGGACTCAAGACCGCGCGCCAGGAGGGCCTCGTGCAGGGCGAGGGTGCGGGGCTTGTTGAAGCCCTGGTTGTAGTAGAGCTTCCGCGGCTCCCAGACAGGACCGAACTCGTCCTCGGGGAAGCGCTCCTTGTCGTTCGCACCGTCGAACGCGATCATCGTGATCTTGTGGGTCATGATGTGGTCGGGGTGCGGGTAGCCGCCGTTCTCGTCGTACGTGGTGACGACCTGCGGGCGGAACGAGCGGATCTTGGCGACGAGGCGTCCCGCGGCGGTCTCCTCGTCCTCCAGTGCGAAGCAGCCCTCGGGAAGCGGCGGCAGCGGGTCGCCCTCGGGAAGGCCGGAGTCGACGAAGCCGAGCCACTCCTGCTGGACGCCGAGAATGGCGCGCGCCTCGTCCATCTCCTTCCTGCGTACCTCGTGGATGTTCTCCTCGATGTACGCGTCTCCCTGGAGCCGGGGATTGAGGATGGAGCCACGTTCGCCACCGGTGCAGGTGACGACCAGGACGTCCACCCCCTCGGACACGTACTTGGCCATGGTGGCGGCGCCCTTGCTCGACTCGTCGTCGGGGTGGGCGTGGACGGCCATCAGGCGCAGCTGCTCGGTCAAGACTCGGTCCTCAGTTATTCGTCACGATGGGCAACTCCTATAGTGACCGAACGGGGAGGTGGAAAATTCCGCGATTCCCCGCACAGGAGGAACGATCATGACGGCGCTGCGCGAGGCCACGCCCGAGGGCCGGTACGGCCGGAGCCAGGACGAGAACGCGGACCGCAAGCTCCGGGTGATCGGCGCGGTACTGGGTGCGGCGCTGATCGGCGTGATCGTCTGGATCGGTGTGGACAAGGTCGCCGGTACGGAGATCAGCGCCGAGCTGATCAAGTCCAAGATCGTCTCCGACGAGCGGGCCGAGGCCCATCTCGAAGTGCACAAGGACAAGGACTCCGGCGGCTTCTGCACGGTGCGCGCCCTGGACGCGGAGGGCGGCGAGGTCGCCCGCAAGGATTTCCGGTTCGACCAGCCCGAGGGCCGCGTCGACGAGGTCGTGGCGTTGCGGACGACGTCCCGGGCGAGTGCGGTGGAGCTGCTGGGCTGCACGGGCGGCGGCTCGGCGGGCTGAGCCCGCCCCGAACGCCTATCGAGGCGGAAGGCCGGGCGCCGCGCGCCCCCGCACTGTCCGCCACGCCTCCATCGGCACCGGGTAACCTTCTCCCCCTTTGCCCGGGAAATTGTTAGGCTCGTGGTTTCGCCCACCCGTGAGGGAACAAGCTCGGGGTAGGGCGATGCTTTGTATTCCCAGTACCGACGAGGAGCACCTGTGACCCAGACCAGCGAAAACGTCACCTGGCTCACGCAGGAGGCGTACAACCAGCTCAAGGCCGAGCTGGAGTACCTGTCTGGTCCCGCGCGCACGGAGATCTCCGTAAAGATCGCGGCGGCCCGTGAGGAGGGCGACCTCCGCGAGAACGGCGGGTACCACGCGGCCAAGGAGGAGCAGGGCAAGATGGAGCTCCGGGTGCGTCAGCTCACCCAGCTCCTGGAGCACGCGAAGGTCGGCGAGGCGCCGGCCGACGACGGCGTGGTCGAGCCCGGCATGGTCGTGACGATCGCCTTCGACGGCGACCCGGACGACACCGTGACCTTCCTCCTCGCCTCCCGTGAGTACGCGAGCACGGAGATCGAGACGTACTCGCCGCAGTCGCCGCTCGGCAGGGGCGTCAACGGCAAGCGCACGGGCGACGACGCCGAGTACGAGCTGCCCAACGGCAAGAAGGCCGCGGTGAAGATCCTCTCGGCCAAGCCCTACACCGGCTGAGCCACCCGCGACGCACCGCGACGCACCGCGACGCACGAAGCCCCGTCCGGCGGACTCCCGAGGACTGGATGGTTCCTGCCATACGTAGCGAGGGGAACCCGTACATGACCGGCTCACGTGTCGTGGCGCTCGGCCACTACCAGCCCGCGAAGGTACTG
>NZ_JBSFVR010000548.1:0-3417 GCF_053592415.1 Streptomyces sp. NPDC002690
ACCGCATCTCCGGGACCATCGACCCGCAGCTGCTCGCCACCGTCACCTCCTGGTGTGACCGTGTGCGACTGGCGGCTCCGCCCCGCGCGACCGCCGAATCCGCCGCCCGCGATCCCGGGCCCACCGCCGGGTGACACAGCTTCCCGAGGGGCGGGGTGACGGGTCGTCATACACGCGCTCACCTGGCCCGGACATTCACCCGCACGGTTTTTCGAGGGGACGCGCGACGACCCGCCACCGGGAGGTACGGTCATGCCGTGCGGCAACCGGTCACCGCCCGGCCAACTGCACCCGTTGAAACGCGAGTAGGAGATTCCGATGGCCCCTGACGACATTGAGTTCCGCAAGCAGATCCGTGCCGACATACCCCACTCCGCGCGGGTGTGGAACGCGTGGCTCGGCGGGAAGGACAACTACCCCGTCGATCGGGAGCTGGCGGACGCGGTCACCGCCGCCTACCCGGCCACGGCCGCCATCGCGAAGGCGTCACGCGCCTTCCAGGCCAGGGCGATCCGCCACCTCGGCGGCCTGGGTGTCCGTCAGTTCCTGGACGTCGGCACCGGGCTGCCGGTGGAGAACAGCACCCACCAGGTCGCGCAGGCCATCGACCCGTCCTCCCGGATCGTGTACGTGGACAACGACCCCATCGTGCTGGTGCACGCCGCCGCGCTGCTGACCAGCGCGCCCGAGGGTGCGACGGCCTTCGTGGACGAGGACCTCACCAACACGGACGCGGTGGTGGACGAGGCGGCGAAGACCCTGGACCTCTCCCAGCCGGTGGCGGTGCTGCTGCTGTCGACCCTGGGGCACCTGCTCCCGGACGACGGGATCAAGGTGGTGCAGTCGTACATGTCCCGCATGCCGTCGGGCAGTTACCTGGTCATCTGCGACACCATCAAGACGCCGGAGACCCTCGCGGCCCAGGAGGCGTACGACTCGGGCGACAACCCGCCCTATCTGGTGCGGGAGCCCGAGGAGATCACCGGCTGCGCCGAGGGTCTGGAGCTGATCGACCCGGGGTTCCTCTCCATCACGTACTGGCGCCCGGAGGGCGACCCCGAGGGCCCCGGCGTCGACCAGTGGGGTCTGGTCGCCCGTAAGCCCTGACGATCCAGGCACCACCCTGCCGTGACACCGGCAGACCGAGGGTCCCTCCGCGCGGGCGGGGGGACCCTCCGCGTTCTTCGTGCGGGTCAGGGCTGGATGGGCATGGTCCAGCAGTTGGAGCTCGCGGACTTGCCCGCCAGCCGGTCGGTCAGCCAGGAGATGGCGTCGCCCTGGTCGGTGAGGAGCGGGACCAGGTGGTTCGTGACGATCTTGTCCCCGAGGTTGGGGAGGATGATCGCGTCGTAGGTGACGTTGGCGCCCTTCTTGCACCAGTCGACGGCGAGTTGGCGCGCCTGGGCGTGCGGCACGATGTCGTCCTGGATGCCGGTGGCCACCCGCACCGGGGTGGTGGGCTTGAGGTTGCCGATGCGCTGCGCGTCGAGTGTGGTCTTGAGCTGCGGGATGGTGTCGACGAGCTGGCTCAGGGACTTGCCGCTGGTCGTCCAGGAGCTGCTCTTCTTGAAGCCGTAGCCGAAGAGCGCGTCACCGATGCACATCGTCGACAGGTCGGCGAGGGCCGCCTTGCCGGCCGCGTTGATCTGGGCGTCCGCGACGGGCTGGAGGGTCGGGTCGGTCTGGAGGAAGCCGTTCAGCGACCATCCCAGGGCGCCGGCCAGAGCACTGCCGTCGATCCCCTTGATGGTGGCGGCCAGGTCGGCCGGGGGTGCGCCGACGTAGGCCCCGGCGAGCTTGACGTCCGGCGCGTAGGTGGGCTGGAGTTCGGCGGCGGAGGCGCTGGCACCGCCGCCCTGGCTGTAGCCGTACAGCCCCACCGGCGAGGCGGCGGTGACGGACGCCCCGCTCACCCCGCGCGCCGCGCGGGCGGCGTCGAGGAGCGCGTGGCCGCCGTCGACCCGGCTGACGTAGGTGTGCAGCCGGTCGGTGGCGCCGAGGCCCGCGTAGTCGGTGACGACCACGGCGGTGCCCGCCGCCAGCAGCCGGTAGATGGAGAGGTCCTCGTAACCGACCGACACCGTCTCACCGTTGAGGGTGAGCGGGTTCTGGAGGCCCAGCGAGGCCGCGCACTGGTCGCCCTGCCCCATCGTGCCGGGCGCCAGGGCGACGAGCGGACGCGGTCCGCTCCCCTTCCAGGCGGCCGTCGGCTCGATGTAGGCGCCGGTCACGGCCACCGGAAGGCCGTTGGAGTCGGTGGACTTGTACATGAGCCGGGTCGCCTTGCCCGGCAGCGGGCCGCCCAGGCTGGGCAGGCTCAGCGCCAGCGGGAGCGACTCGGTGCGGACGAGGGTGCCGTCCGCCGCGGGCAGGGTCTGGGGCGGAGTGTAGAAGGCCGGGATCTCCACACCACGGGAGACCACCGGGGTCGTGGCGGCCGACGCGGGAAGCGTCTGAGCGCCCAGGCAGGCCGCCGCGGCGATCCCGGCGGCGAGCAGCCGTCCGGTGATCGTCCTCGCGGTTCCGCGCCGGGCGGCACGGGACCGGCCCGGCGCCCGGAGGGACGGACGGGGGAAACGGACTCTTCTCGGTTGCTCCACGCGGCTCACTCCTTGGTTCGAGGGGACGGGCGAGATGTCGCTCGGCTCCCGGTGTCGGTGCGCTTGTGGCGGTGACCGCCCGTGCGGTGCGTGCGCGTCGAGGCGCGCCGCGTCGAGGGGAGTACGTGCCAAAAGGGCGCCCGGAACCCTGATTCCGTACCGGGATGTGGGGGTTGCGTGCGGGCCGGACCGGACGGGGTCGGAGGTTGCGTGCGGGCCGGACCGGACGGGGTCGGGGGTTGCTGACGGGATGACGCCGGGACCGGGAGACTCCGGAGGGTTGCTCCGATTCGCCCACGGAGAACCCCGACCGGGCCCGGGGAAAGGCTAGTTACTGACCAGTCAGAATGGAGAGTAGGACCGGGTGTCACTCAGTGACAAGACGTCTGCACGTGCCGAATTCCGCCACTCCCTCCGGGCCCGGGACGGCCCGGCGAAGCAGGCGGGCGAAGCGGCCGGTGGACGGGGCGGATCGCGGATTCCGGACGCACGAGTGCGACAAGTCGCCATTTCTGCAGCTACCTTGACGATCATTCTTCGGCTCTCCGCTTGGAAAGCAGACCGGTTGGTCTAGGCTCTGCATGCCTTTGATCTCGCAAGGGAGTTCGACGTGTCCTGGAAGGGTCCATTCCGCGTGGCTGGCGCTGTGTTCTGCAAGGCCGTCAGGACGAGGCCGTCGTGGTGACCCCGCCCGGCGACGGAGGGAACCGCCGTACGCGGCGGACCGGCCGTCCGGGGAGGTGGGCGGTGCTCCGCCCGGCCGTGATCTGGCCGGCCGCCGCCGTACTCGCGGCCGGGTGCGCGGTGGCGTCCCTGG
>NZ_JBSFVR010000549.1:0-3417 GCF_053592415.1 Streptomyces sp. NPDC002690
GTCCTGCCTTCCGCCGGAGTGTGACGCGGGCGGGTTCGCGGACGCGGTTCGGAGCAGAGCCGGAGGCGGGGCCGGGGGGCGGATCCCGTCACTCCGGATCCGCCCCCCGGCCCCGCCCGCTCAGGCCCCCCCCCGCTCAGGCCCCGGTCCGCCCCGGGGGCCTGGACGGGTCAGCGGCGCCTTCCCTGGCCGAACTCGCCGCCCATGTCCTTGCCGGTACCGGTGTCCATCCCGTCCGCGTAGTCGATCTTCTCCTTGCGGACCTCGGCGGAGACCTCCTTCTGCTCGGTCACCCGGTCCCGCTCCAGTCGTACGCGTTCCACGGCCACGGCCTCCTTGCGTACGGTCGCGCGCTCCGCGTGCAGGGTCACCTCCACGTCCTGCTCGCCGATGGCGGTCTGCCCGGTCACCTTCTCGCCCGGTGCCAGCGGCTCCCTGACCACGCGTACTTCCTCGTGCGAGACCGGCACCGTGCGGGTGACCTCCTCCGTCACGACGTACTTGTGCAGGCGGGCCCGCCCGCTCTCGTACTCCTCCGTACCGACACGCAGCTGCTCCTCGGACCGGATGAGTTCCTCCTGGCCGGCGAGGTCGGCCTTCGACATGTCGGGAGCGGACCGCTCCGCGCCGGCGCCCACCAGCGGCCGGGCTCCGGCCGAGGCGTCGGCGTCCCGGTGCTTGCCGGCGCCCGCCATGCCCGTGCCCGTCGTGCCCGCGGTACCGCCGGTCGCCTTGCCGGTACCGGTACCTGTCGTGCGGGCCGCGCCCGCCGCCCCCGCACCTGCGGCGGCTCCGGCGGCGCCGCCCATCGCGCCCGTACCGGCCGTCGTCCGTCCGTCCGCGCCCATGTTCGTACCCGCGGTACTCCGGGGCTTCCTCGTGAGTCCGTAGTGGCGGTAGAGCTCTTCCTCCTCGGCGACGGAGAGGTGGGCGTCCGCGTCCACCCGGGGTGCGTCCTTGACGCTCTCCTTCGGGTGCGCCACGTGCAGGTCCGAGCCGACCCGACGGGCTCCGGCGAGCGGAACGAAGCTCTCCTTCATCCCGAACATGCCGGTCTTGACCGTGACCCAGTCGGGCTTGCCGGTGTCGTCGTCGACGTACACCCGGCCGACATTGCCGACCTTCTCGCCCCCGTTGTCGTAGACGGTGAGACCGTCGAGCTCTCCGGAATCCGTGAAACCGTCAGCGGCTGCCATGACCGATGCCTCCTCGCCCGGACGCGTCCTGTGGTGGGTCCACTCAGGTGCGGCACGCCCGGTTCCATCGCGCCTCACCCGGATGGCCCCTGCAACCCACCGGCCGTCCGGGGCCCGGCGGTCGGGGTGCGTCGCACCCTTCCCGGCCCGTGCCCGCCGGAAAAGGTGACCCGGACCACCCGTTAGGCCAAACGGGTGACGACCCTGGTGGCGGCCCGCGGGGGATGTCGGTCGGGCCACCGGACGGGCGGTGCCCCGCGGGACCGGGGGCCCCGCATAGGATCGACCGGCCATCGTCGTTCGCACCGGAGGGCCGTCCGTCACGGCCGGCCGCCGCCGCACACCCCGGGAACCGCCATCACCTCCGTCCCCCTCCAGCTCCCGGCGCCGCGCGGGCGTCTGTGTACCCGGCACGAGGACGGCCACCGGCTGGGCCATCTGGTCTGGCGGCTGGCCCCGGGCAGCCGGGTCTGCAGCAGCGCGGTCCTGGGAGGCGGCATCGGCACCCGCGCCTGGATTCTCAACGCCCAGGTGCCCGGCGGTTACCCGAGGCTCGACCCCGACCGGCACCTCGCACAGATCGCGGCGGCGGAGGGTCTCGACGGCCCGGGCGCCGGACTCATGACCGCCGCCGACGTGAGCGCGTACACCGAGGCGCACGACGAGGGAGTGACGGCCACCGTCACCAGCGGCCTCGGCGTGCGGGGCTGGGCAGCCGTACCGGCACCGGGCGCGGTCGGCCCGCTGCCGCCGGGGACGGTCAACATCGTCGTCACACTCCCGGTCGCCCTCAGTGACGCCGCCCTGGTCAACGCGGTCGCCACCGCCACCGAGGCGAAGGTGCAGGCGCTCCTGGACGCCGGGCTCGACTGCTCCGGTACCCCCACGGACGCCGTCTGCGTGGCCGCGCCCGCCCCGGGGCCCGAGGGGGCGCAGCCGTTCGCCGGACCCCGCTCGCGCTGGGGCGCACGCCTGGCGAGGGCGGTGCACGCGGCCGTGCTCGAAGGTGCGATGGCCCATCCGCGCGACGCGTACGAGCAGGGCCGTCCGGGCGGTGGGCCCGGGGGTGCCGGCGGATGACGGCCCGCGGGGCCGCCGCCCTCAGACCACCGTCACCGGGTGGCGGACCACCGCGTCGAAGAGGTACCCCTGCGTGTTGTGCGCGGTGGTCTCCGGCTGGGTCCGCCCGGACCGGTCGGTGGCCCGTGCCAGCAGGACGCCCGGCCCGGTACGGTCCGGCACCCACGGGGTGGACCAGCGCACCCAGCTCCCCGCGCGCGGCTCGTCCCGCAGCCGGGCCCGCCGCCAGCGGACGCCGCCGTCCGTGCTGACCTCCACCGACCGGACCGGGGCCCCGCCCGACCAGGACCTCCCCGTCAGGTGGACCGGCCGGTGCGCGGTGAAGGACGCGCCGAGCGGAAGCTCGAAGGCGCTCTTGAGCGTCTGGCGGGTCAGCGGCGCGCTGCCCTCCACGGGATAGCCGGGGCCGAACAGCCGGTAGAGCGTGGTGTTCCACGGGGACACCAGCGGTTCGGCGCTCACCTCGATGTCGCCGACCCACTTGATGTTGGCGATGCCCACCCACGAGGGCACGACGAGCCGCACCGGGAAGCCATGGTCCGGCGGGAGCGGCTCACCGTTCATCTCGTAGGCGAGCAGCACGTCGTCCAGGGCCTTGGACACCGGCAGCGGCCGTCGCACCCGTCCCAGGTTCGTCCCGTCGGTCACGACCTCCGCGTCCAGGCCGCGCGGCAGCACGTCGACGGCATGCCGGCCGATGCCCGCCCGGCGCAGCACGGTACGCAGCGGTACCCCCCGCCAGCGCGCCGTGCCGATCGCGCCGAGTGTCCACGCGGTACCGCTGACCTGCTGGTTCTGCTGGGAGGAATAGAAGCTGCGGCCGTTGCCCGCGCACTCGACGAACGCGGTCCGGGTGACGGACGGCAGGGCGCGCAAGGCGTCGTACGAGAAGTCCACCGGGCCGCCCGTCAGCCCGTCGCCCCAGAGGGTGAGCTTCCAGTCGGCGGCCTCGATGCGAGGGGTGGCGGTGTGGTTCCGCACGAAGAAGCGGTCCGTGGGAGTGAGTACTCCCGTCCCGCGCAGCGCGGCGAAGTTGGTCTCCGCGTTGGTGCCCCGGATGGTGAACAGGTCCGCGGGCAGCGGCTTCACCACGCCGGGCAGCGACTCCGCCGCGTACGCGGGCGTGGCGGCCGAGGCCTGC
>NZ_JBSFVR010000550.1:0-3404 GCF_053592415.1 Streptomyces sp. NPDC002690
GTACGCGGGTCCGGGGTACGGGCGCCGGGGGTACGGGCCCCGGGGGCGGGGCTCACGCGGGCCTCCGGAGCGCGACGAGGTCGGCGAGGTCGCGGTCGCTGAGTTCGGTCAGCGCACGCTCGCCGCTGTCGCCCAGCACCGCGTCGGCCAGGGCACGCTTGGACTCCAGCAGTTCGCCGATGCGGTCCTCGACGGTGCCCTCGGCGATCAGGCGGTGCACCTGCACGGGCTGCGTCTGCCCGATGCGGTACGCGCGGTCGGTGGCCTGTTCCTCGACCGCCGGGTTCCACCAGCGGTCGTAGTGCACGACGTGGGCGGCGCGGGTGAGGTTGAGGCCGGTTCCGGCGGCCTTGAGGGAGAGCAGGAAGACGGGGACCTCGCCCTGCTGAAAACGGTCCACCATGCGTTCACGCTCGGCCACCGGGGTACCACCGTGCAGCAGTTGCGAGGGGACGGCGCGGGCGGCGAGGTGGTCGGAGAGCAGCCGGGCCATCGTGACGTACTGGGTGAAGATCAGCACGGACCCGTCCTCGGACAGGATGGTGTCGAGCAGCTCGTCGAGGAGGGCCAGCTTGCCGGAGCGGCCGTCCAGGCGCGGGGCGGTCTCCTTCAGGTACTGGGCCGGGTGGTTGCAGATCTGCTTGAGCGAGCCGAGCAGCTTCATGATCAGGCCGCGCCGGGCGATCCCCTCCGAGGCCTCGATCCGCGCCATCGTCTCGCGGACCGCCGCCTCGTAGAGCGTGGCCTGCTCCCGGGTGAGGGAGACGGGGTGGTCGGTCTCCGTCTTGGGCGGGAGTTCGGGGGCGATGCCGGGGTCGGACTTCTTGCGGCGCAACAGGAAGGGGCGGACCAGCCGGGCGAGGCGTTCGACGGCCTCGTCGTTGCCCAGACCGGCCGCCGTACCGGTGTTCTCGGCGGCCCGCGCGTGCCGGGAGCGGAACGCCTTGAGGGGGCCGAGCAGCCCCGGGGTGGTCCAGTCGAGGAGCGCCCACAGCTCGGAGAGGTTGTTCTCCACCGGAGTGCCGGTCAGCGCGACGCGGGCGGGTGCGGGGATGGTCCGCAGGGCCTTGGCCGTCGAGGAGTGCGGGTTCTTGACGTGCTGCGCCTCGTCGGCGACGACCAGGCCCCAGCCGTGGGCGGCGAGCTGCTCGGCGCCGGAGCGCATCGTGCCGTAGGTGGTCAGCACGAATCCGGCCTCCTCGCCGGGCAGAGTTCGGTCCGTGCCGTGGAAGCGGCGGACCGGCACCCCGGGGGCGAAGCGGTTGATCTCCCGGTGCCAGTTGCCGAGCAGGGAGGCGGGGCAGACCACCAGGGTCGGTGCGGGGTGGGCGCGGTGGAGGTGCAGCGCGATCAGGGTGATCGTCTTGCCCAGGCCCATGTCGTCGGCGAGGCAGCCGCCGAGGCCGAGCGAGGTCATCCGGTCGAGCCAGGTCAGACCCCGCAACTGGTAGTCGCGGAGCGTGGCCCGCAGACCGGGCGGCGGCGCCAGGACGGTGTCCTCGTCGAGGATGCGGGCGCGCAGGGCGGCGAGGGCACCGGTCGGTACGGCCTCCACCTGCTCGCCGTCGAGCTCGGCACTGCCGGTGAGGGCGACGGCGAGGGCTTCGACGGGTTCGAGGAGACCCAGCTCCCGCTTGCGTGCCTTGCGGACGAGGCCGGGGTCGACGACCACCCACTGGTCGCGCAGCCGCACCACCGGCCGGTGCGATTCGGCGAGGCGGTCCATCTCGGCCTCCGTCAGCGGCTCGTCGCCGAGGGAGAGCTGCCAGTCGAAGGCGAAGAGGTGCTCCGCGTCGAAGAAGGAGGTGCCGTCGGTGGCCGAGCCCGGGGCGGGGCGGACGACGGCGGACGCGGTGAGCGAGCGGGCGAGTTCGCGCGGCCAGTGGAGGCTGACACCCAGATCCGCGAGGCGGGCGCCGGCCGGGCCGAGGAGCTCGTACAGCTCGTCCTCGGTGAGGGCGAGCACGTCGGGGACCGGCTGGTCGAGCAGGCGTTCCAGCGGCGCCCACGCCCGGGCCGCACGGCGCAGCGCGAGCACGGTGTCGACCCGGGCCCGCGGCCCGAACGGCTCGCCCGCGAGGCCGCCCCAGAGGGCCGCCGCGTCGGTGACCCGGGTGGGATCCGCGAGGCTGTGCACCTGGACGACGGCCGCCGCGGCGTGCCGGACGGCGGAGTCGTCGGGGCCGCCGGCCATGCCGTCGGGAGCGTGGCTGTCCGCGCTGTCGAAGAGTTCGAAGGCGGACAGGTCGAGCCGGAGCGAGACCTGCACACCGGCGTCCAGCCCCGCGGCGACCTCCACGGCCCAGGCGGCGACGCCGGGAAGGTGCTGCGCCTCCCGGGCCGCGAACGGCGCCCCGGAGGCGAAGGCCGCGGCAGGGGTCCGGGGCAGGGTGTCGGCGACCGCGTCCAGGAAGGCTCCGACGAGGAACTCCGGATCGGCGAGGCGCAGCGGGGCCGTGTCGGGCAGCGGCACCGCGTACCCCTCGGGCGGCAGGGCCGCGGCGACGGCCCGCAGATGGGCCACGTCCGTGGCGTCGCGGGGGTCGGCCCGCCAGGCGTCGTGGTCCCCCGGGGTGAGCCCGGGCAGCATCCGCCCGCGCGCCACGAGGTTCAGGGCGTGCAGGGCCGCCGCTCCCCAGCAGCGGGTGGACAGGTGCGCGGAGGCCAGGTGCCGGGCTCCGGCGAGCAGCGGCACGGCATCGTCGACCGGCATCAGCAGGGCGGGCACCTGGCGGCGCCGGACCCCCTGTGCGCCGTGGCCGCGGACGACGGTGATCTCCGCGACGACCGGACCGTCACCGCTGCGGGGCTCCCCGGTCTCCGCTCCCCCGGCGCCGTCCAGGTGGTCCGCCGGGTCCCAGCCGGTGTTCTCGGGGTCCCAGAAAGCGATCCGTCCATCCCTCGGAAGGGCGGCGGGCAGGAAGACGGCCGCACGCCGCAGCAGACGGCCCGTGTCCGTGTCGGACAGGTCCCGCACCGCCATACCTCCCACCCCCTCCCGCTCTCGTCCGGGCGCGCCCGCGCCTCGTCCTGATGTCACCGCCGGTGTCCGTCCCAGCTCCGACGAGTCTAGGCGGGCGGTCTGACAGAGCGGGAGGCCGCCGGCATCGGGCCAGGTCAGCGGTGGTTCCGGGGCTGACGTACGGGCAGTGGCTCAGGGTGAGGCCGCCCGGACCTCAGTTCCGGGCGGCCTCAGCTGTGGGTGGTCCCGGCTGTGGGTGGTACCAGCTGCCGGGGCCGGGTCGGGTGGTGGGCTCAGTGCCGGGTGAGACGGTCCGGCCGGGGCTGGGCGCCGGCGTCGGCCGGCGGAGCCGGCCATTGCACCGCGACGGATAAGGGTGTGACGTACAACTAGGCCGTACACCACCGCACCCAAGAGAGCGCGCATGTGTCCATGAGTGAGG
>NZ_JBSFVR010000551.1:0-3404 GCF_053592415.1 Streptomyces sp. NPDC002690
GCCGCGTCGGGGACGAAGGTGCTGTCGCGGACGCCGCGTGCGTCGACGGGGCGTCCGGAGCTGACCGAGGCCGCGATCGTGGTGTCGGGCGGGCGGGGTGTCAACGGTGCGGAGAACTTCGCGGTGATCGAGGCGCTCGCGGACTCGCTGGGTGCGGCGGTCGGCGCGTCGCGGGCGGCGGTGGACGCGGGCTGGTACCCGCACACCAACCAGGTCGGCCAGACCGGCAAGTCCGTCTCCCCGCAGCTCTACATCGCGTCGGGCATCTCGGGTGCGATCCAGCACCGGGCCGGGATGCAGACCTCGAAGACGATCGTCGCGGTCAACAAGGACGCCGAGGCCCCGATCTTCGAGCTCGTCGACTACGGGATCGTCGGTGACCTCTTCGACGTGGTGCCCCAGCTCACCGAGGAGATCAACGCCCGCAAGGGCTGAACACCCCCCTGCCCGCGACGGGTTCGCGGGCGGGCGGACGGCCGTGGGCCGGGACCACGCGGACGGTCACCTGGACCCCCGCACGGACCCGGCCCACGGCCGTTCCTCGTTGACGCGCCTCCGACCGCCCTATAGCTTCGCCCATGCGGATCATCGATTCCGGTCAACGGAAACGTCGAGAGCGTGGAGGTGCGGTCATGGGCCGACGTGCCGAAGTGGCGACGAGCCTCGACGACGCGCTGGGCGAGGAGATCGGCGCGTCCCTCGCCGCGGTGGACGCGGAACTCGCGCGCCGTTATCCGGGCGACCCCGGCACCCGTCAGCCCGTGCACACGGTGTACGTACCGGCCGACGTCTTCGACGCCGCGACGTCGCGTTCCTGGGGCGACCGGGCCCTGGCAGCGCTCGACGAACACGCCCCGGACGCGGAGTCCTTCGCCGCCGTGCTCGGCCTCCCCGGGGAGCTCGCCGTACCTGTTTACGACCGCGTACGCGCCAAGCTGGAGCGCGAGCCCGTGGAGGACCTGCGGGTGGACTTCGAGGACGGCTACGGCAGACGCCCCGACGCCGAGGAGGACCAGGACGCCGCCCGCGCGGCGCTGCTGGTCCAGCAGGCGTACGCGGACGGCTCCGCGCCCCCGTACGCGGGCATCCGGACGAAGTGCATGGAGGCGCCCGTGCGCGCCCGGTCCATCCGCACCACCGACGTGTTCCTCACCGGGCTCGTCCGCTCCGGCGGGCTGCCCGACGGGCTGGTGCTCACCCTGCCGAAGGTCACGTACCCCCAGCAGGTCACCGCCTTCGTCCGGCTGCTCGACGCGTTCGAGCGGACGCACGGACTGGACGAGGGGCGGCTGCGCTTCGAGATCCAGATCGAGACCAGCCAGTCGATCCTCGCGGCGGACGGTACGGCGGCCGTCGCGCGGATGATCGACGCCGCGCGGGGCCGGGCCACCGGACTGCACTACGGCACCTTCGACTACAGCGCGAGCGTGGGCGTCAGCCCCGCACACCAGGCGAGCGACCATCCCGCCGCGGACCACGCCAAGGCGGTCATGCAGGTCGCAGCCGCAGGCACCGGCGTACGGGTCTCCGACGGCTCCACCAACGTGCTGCCGGTCGGATCCACCGACCGCGTCCACCGCGCCTGGCGCCTCCACTACGGCCTCACCCGCCGCGCTCTGGCCCGCGCCTACTACCAGGGGTGGGACATGCACCCGGGGCATCTGCCGACCCGTTACGCGGCCGTGTACGCCTTCTACCGAGAGGGCCTGGACCAGGCGGCGGCCCGCCTCGCCGGGTACGTCGCCAAGTCCGCCGGGGACGTCATGGACGAGCCCGCCACCGCCAAGGCGCTCAGCGGCCACCTGCTGCGCGGGATCGACTGCGGGGCGCTGGACACCGCCGAGGTCACCCGGCTGACGGGCCTCGGCCGGCACGAACTGGACGCGTACGCGCGAACCGGCCACGGCGCCGCGGCCGGCTGAGCGGGGACTACGCGTCCCCGGCACGTCCGGGCCGTCGGCCGTTGGCCGTTGGAGAGACAGGCTCAGGCCGGGGGCAGCTCGCCGGAGCCGCGGGCCACCAGGGTCGTCGGCAGCTCCACCCGGGCGGTGGCGTGGCCCGCGCCCTCCAAGCGGCGGAAGAGGTGCTCGGCCGCGGTCCGTCCCACGGCCGCCGCGTCCTGCGCGATGACCGTGATGCCGAGCAGGTCGCCCAGCTCGATGTCGTCGAACCCGACCAGCGCGACCGGCCGTTCGCGGTCGGCGAGCACCCGCACCGCCGTCACGGTCACCCGGTTGTTGCCCGCGAAGATCGCGGTCACCGGCTCGGGCCCCGACAACATCTCCTCCGCGGCGGCGCGTACCCGCTCCGGTGCGGTGGTCCCGAGGGAGACCCACCGCTCGTCGACGGTGATCCCCGCGTCGGTCATCGCCGCGTGGTAGCCGCGCAGTCGTTCCGTCGTCGTATGGATGCGGGGCTGGTCGCCGATGAAGCCGATCCTGCGGTGGCCGTGGGCGATCAGATGGGCCACGCCCTGCCGGGCGCCGCCGAAGCTGTCGGAGAGGATCGTGTCGGCGTCCACCAGCCCGGCCGGCCGGTCCACGAAGACGGTGGCGACACCGGCTCTGATCTCCGGCTCCAGATAGCGGTGGTCGTCGCCCGCCGGGATCACGATCAGCCCGTCCACCCGCCGCGCGCACAGCGCGAGCACCAACTCCTGCTCGCGTACCGGGTCCTCGGCACTGGAGCCGTTGATGAGCAGGGCCCCGTGGGAGCGGGCGACCTCTTCCACGGCGCGGCTCAGCGGACCGTAGAACGGGTCCGCCAGATCCTCCAGGACCAGACCGATGGATGCCGTACGGCCCTTACGCAGAACGCGGGCGCTGTCGTTGCGGCGGAATCCGAGGGCGTCGATCGCCTCCTGCACCCTGCGTTCCGTGTCGGGCGTGACGCCGGCCTCGCCGTTCACCACCCGCGAGACCGTCTTGAGCCCTACTCCGGCCCGCGCGGCCACGTCTTTCATGGTCGGCCGGTTGCCGTAGCGGGGCTCGGAATGACGGGCGGTCTCGGCCACAGTGCGCTGTCCTGTCGTAGGGTGCGTCGACACCGGTGTCAACGCCGCGGGGTTTCGGGGCTGTGGCGTCGAGCATAGGCCCTGGACAACGTTGTCATGGCAATACAGACTAAGCAGACCGCAGGGACGGAACCAGCAGGTCCGCCCTTCTACTCATCCGGAGAGCCAAGGCCCATGCATACCGACCTCGTCGCCGCCCTCGATATCGGCGGCACCAAGATCGCCGGCGCGCTGGTGGGCGACGACGGAACGCTGCTCGTACGGGCGCAGCGGCCTACGCCCGCCAAGGAGTCCGGCGAGTCGGTGATGGGGGCGGTGGACGGTGTCCTCTCCGAGCTGATGGCCTCCTCGCACTGGGAGCGCGCCTCGGCGCTGGGCATCGGCAGCGCGG
>NZ_JBSFVR010000552.1:0-3380 GCF_053592415.1 Streptomyces sp. NPDC002690
CCGCTCTGGGCGGCCGTGCGCCCCTGCTGCGCGGCGACAGCCGCGTGCCCGAGGCTTCCCGGGCGCCCGGCGAGCCTGCCCGGACTGGTGAAGTTCAGGAAGCTCAGACTCTCCTCGCCGCTGCGGTCACCCGGAAGCGCCCGGAAGGAGCGCAGATATTCGGAGTACAGCGCGTCGTAGATCGGAGTGGGCGATGAGCCCCCCGGGAGGTCCCTGGAGGGACGCATGCCGGGGATCGGACTCAGATGCTGGCGGGGCGGGTCGTATGAGTGCACATACGGGCCAACGACCCCGGCCTCCGTCGGATGCGGCCCCGGAGGAGAAATCGCCGCGCGACCCGGACCCGGGGGAGGGGCGGACATGATCAGGTGCCGGCCAGCGGCATCGAGGCGGCGACGAGCAGACCGTTGACCGCCGCCTTGTCCAGCGCGTCCCTCAGCAGGTCCTCACGGGGCTGTTGGCCGATCGATCCCGCCGGGGCCGCGAAGACGAGCACCTGCTGCGACCTGTTGACCGCCGCCCGCCACCCGTCGGTGACCTGGAGCGGCTGGTGCGCCTGCCACCAGGCGACGGGGGTCCCACCTCCGGAGCCCGGCTGCAGCACCGCGTGCAGCCGGCCCACGGCCAGCAGCACCGACCAGCCGGGCAGCGGGCCGGGCAGCCGGTCGAGGTCGTAGGACTGGCGGAAACCCTGCTCCTGGAGCAGCTGGAGGAACTCGTCGCCCCCGCTGCCGTCGGTGCCGGGCCGGGCGATCGGGCCGGTCGGCTCGACCACCAGTGCCGGGCGCAGATCGTCCTCGATGAGGACGAGTCCGCTGGTGACGCCGAGGACGGCCTGTTCGGGCATGGGACCCTCCGGATTCTGCGGCTCGCTGCCGGTGATACTGCGCACCGCGCCCTGGAGCTGGTCCTCCGCGACGCGTACGACCTGGGACGGGATGCAGGAGGCGTGCGCGAAGGCCAGTACGGCCGTCTCGTCGCCCACGAACAGCACGGTGCTGGTGCGTTCCTGCTCCGAGTCGCCGGGGGTGCGGCAGGAGGTGCAGTCGTAGCTGCCCGGGGCGTTGTCGCCGACGAGCAGCCGGTCTGCTTCGGCGTCGCCGATTTCGGCGCGTACGTCCTCGCTGACGTCGAGCATGCGCGGCACGGGTCGCTCCTAGGAGTCGGTGCGTGGCCGGGCGGGTCCCGGCTCATGCAAGAACAACGGACGATCCGTCGCCCGGGTCACGCCCTCGGACGCACCGATACGGCGGCCTTCCGGGCGCTTCCGGTGGGTGGGCCGGGCGGCCGGGTTCGCCGTCCGGAGGAGGAACGGGACCGGGATTCCGGGCTCCGTGCCCGGTCGGTCCGCCGCCGCAGGGCGCCGACGGACCGGCTAGGGGGCAAGCACCCGGGGTGCCGGCCGGGGCCTTCCGGTCCGTCGCGCGTACAGCATCGGGGGCAGCGTCCGTACGATTTTCGACGGCGTGTGCGCCCGTCCGGTCCGTCAGGAGGTCCGGACCCCGGCCCGGTCCGAGGTCCGGACGGGACCGGTCCCGCCGACCGCCCTGAGACGGTCCTGCTCCGGTCCGCGGGCACTCGCGGACGGAAGGTGTCCGCGAGTCCTGGCAGACTCCCCGGCATGTTGGAGACCTCGGCACGACTGCTGCGCCTGCTCTCGCTCCTCCAGGCCCACCGCGACTGGAGCGGACACCAACTGGCCGAACGCCTCGGCGTCACCCCGAGGACCGTACGGCGCGACGTCGACAAGCTGCGGGAGCTCGGCTACCCCGTCCACGCCAGCCCGGGGACCGGCGGCGGCTACCAGCTCGGCGCCGGGGCCGCGCTGCCCCCGCTGCTGCTGGACGACGACGAGGCCGTGGCGGTGGTGGTCGGGCTGCGCACGGCCGCGGGCAACGGGGTCGAGGGCATCGGCGAGACCTCGGTCCGCGCCCTCGCCAAGGTCGAGCAGGTGCTCCCGGACAGGTTGAGCCGCCGGGTGGGTGCGTTGAGCGCCTTCACGGTGCCCATGGTGCGCGGGCCCGGGCCGGAGGGGAGCGCCGTCGACCCCGGCCTGCTGACCGAGCTCGCGGGCGCCTGCCGGGACTGCCGGCGGCTCCGTTTCACCTATCGGGACCACGGGGGATCCGAGTCCCGCAGGCACGCGGAACCGCACCGTCTGGTGTGCGCGGAGCGCCGCTGGTACCTGGTCGCCTGGGACGTGGACCGGGAGGACTGGCGTACCTTCCGGGCCGACCGGATCACGCCGACGCCGCCGCACGGCTCGCGCTTCACGCCCCGCCCGCCCCCGGCCGAGGACCTGGCCGCCTACGTCTCGCGGGGCGTCTCGACCACCGTCTACCCGGTCCGGGGGGTGGTCCGGCTGATGGTCTCCGCCGAGGAGGCGGCCTCCAGGATCAGCCCGTCCGCAGGCGTGCTGGAGCCCGTCGACGCGGGGAGCTGTCTGCTCACCGCGGGAGCGGCGAGCCTGGACGTGCTGGTCATTCACGTGCTGATGACCGGGTTCGAGTTCGCGGTCGTGGAGCCGCCCGAGCTCACCGGGCGCATCCTGGCCGCCCGCGATCGGCTGACCTCGGCGTTGCGCAGGTCGGGGCATTCCGCATAGTGGACGCGCCGGGGAGATGTGAGGGATTGGTGTGGGCAGGTAAGTCCGACATAAGGGCGAATGAATTCCAGAAGGCGTTCTCATGGCCGTGAATGGGTGGAAGAACGCCGGGACCGGGTCTTCTCCCGGGTGCGGCACGCAATTCCCCGGCTCTGCGGACGGATGGGCCGCCGGGCGTCCGCATTGCCTTTTCGCTTCGCCGGAGGACTTGTTCGAGTTAATTGTTCGACCGTAATGCGGATGTGGATCTTGTGACACAAGTGTGACCGATGCCGCACCCGCGAGAGGCCCGGGAGCAGGGTGCCGCGACGATTCCGACGCCGCCGGGGCCTGCCCGGGAGCGCCCCGCGCGCTCTACGGTGGAAGGCATGGCATCCCTACCGACCAAGCCCGCCCAGCCCGACGACCCGCCCGGGCCGTACGTCGGCCTGGAGGCCGAAACCGCCGAGCGGCGAGCCGTGGCACATGGCTGGACCACGGTCCGGGCAGTACCCCCGGGCACGTTCCTGACCATGGAGTTCCGCACGGGGCGCATCAACTTCGAGGTCGAGGACGACACCGTGACCCGCTGCTGGATCGGCTGACCCCCGTCGCCGGATCGCCCGCTGCCTCTCGTCCCGCGACCGTCACCCGTACGCGCCCCGGCCCGGACATGGCTCAGGCCCCGGCCGGAGCCGGGGCCTGAGCCATGCGGTGCGTCGCCGTGGTGCGGGGCGCTCTCAGCCGCCCGACAACGGGCGGGCCGGGGTGGCGCAGATGCCGCACGTGCTGGTCG
>NZ_JBSFVR010000553.1:0-3378 GCF_053592415.1 Streptomyces sp. NPDC002690
GGTGCCCCCCGCGCCCCCACCACCACCTTCTCCGCCTCCCGACGCACGGCACCGGACACCGCCGGTCCGGCGGGACTCTCAGAACACGACCTACTGGGAGCGGGCCGCCTCCAGCCACTCCAGGACATCCGGGGTGACCGGGTCGGTGATGTCGGCGAACTCCGTGTGCTTCGTGAGGAACTTCGCGACGTAGGGGCAGACCGGCACGATCCGCTTCCCCGAGGCGCGTACGTCGGTGAGCGCCTGCTCCACGAGGACGGAGGCCAGGCCCTGGCCGGCGAACGTGTCGTCGATCTCGGTGTGGAAGAAGACCCGCTGGTCGTCGCGGTCGCGGTAGGCGGTCAGTCCGGCGCGGACGCCGTCGACGTGGATCTCGTAGCGGTGCCTGGCGTCGACACGCTCGACGCTCGGAGTGGCTGAGGACCGGCTCATGGAATTCCCTTCGTTGTGGGGCGGGTTGCCTCGCGGTGCGAGAGCGGCGTTCGGCAGGGCCGGGGCGGGGATACGGTCGCCGGGGTAGCCGTCCACGTGGCCGAAGCGGCTCGACGCCGCCTCCCACGCCTCGCGCGCCTCGACGATGTCCTGGTGGCTGCGGCCCACGAAGTTCCACCACATGACGATCTTCTCTTCGAAGGGCGTTCCCCCGACGAGCACGGCCCGGGCGGGGGTGTCCGACTCGTTGGTCAGCGTCATCGTGCGATACCCCGGACCCGCGTAGCCCAACTCGGCCGGTCCGAGCAGGGTTTCACCCATGCGGACGCTCCCCTGGTCCACGAGCAGACCGTGTTCGAACCCGGCGTCCGTGTCCAGTGTGACGGTCGTGCCGGGTTCGACGACCAGTTCGGCGCCGAGCAACGGAGTGAACGTGGGTACGGGGGAGGTCTCCCCGGCGAGCGACCCGAGGAACACCCTGATCACGGCGCCGTCGACGTGCACCGGGTCCGGGACGTGGTGGCGGAAGTCACGCCCGGTGCGCCGGTGTTCCTCCGGGAGCGCCACCCACAGCTGGACACCGTGCAGGATCGTCGTACCGGCGGTGGAGACCTCGGTGTGGCTGATCCCCAGGCCGCCGGTCATGAGGTTGAGCTCGCCCGGGCGAACGAGAGCGTGGCTGCCCAGGCTGTCGCGGTGTTCGATCTCCCCGCTGAAGAGCCAGCTGACCGTCTGCAGGCCGGTGTGCGGATGGGGTGCCACGTCCATCCCGCCCGTCTCGGCGACGTCGTCGGGGCCGTAGTGGTCGATGAAGCACCAAGCGCCGATGAACGTACGGGCCCGCTGCGGCAGGGTGCGCCGGACCGTCATCGCCCGGGGGCCGCCGAGGGGCACGTCCCGGGGTGTGAGTACCTCCACCCGGGCGGGTCCGGCCGGGCGGTCGTGCTCTCCGGCCGCTTCGGACCGCGTGATCCGGCCGGAACCGGGGCCGCCGGTGGCCCCCGGCGTCCCGCTCCCGCCAAGGGTGCTTTCATGTTCAACGATCATGCTCGAAATGGTAAGCCGCCGCCCGGCCGGGCGTGCGGGGTGGTGGAGGGGCGACGAGCCCCGGTGAGGAGACACGGGTGAGCGGCACCGAAACGGCCCGCGGTGAGCGCCGGATCTACATCGACAAGCAGAGCCCGAAGGTCTACCACGCTCTGGTGGCGACCTCCGACGCCGTCCGCACCGCCGCGGAGGAGGCCGGGCTCGGTCGCACCCTGGTGGAGCTGGTCAACCTGCGGGTCTCCCAGATCAACGGATGCGCCTTCTGCCTGGACGTGCACACCCGCGCCGCACTGCGCGCCGGCGACACGGCCCGGCGTCTGGGGGTGCTGGCCGCCTGGCGCGACACCGAGGTGTTCACGGCGCGGGAACGCGCCGCACTCGCCCTGGCGGAAGCGACGACGAACCCCGCCGATGCCGCGCTCCAGGAGGGTTCCTACGCCCTGGCGCGGGAAACCCTCTCCGACGACGAGATCGCGGCGGTGATCTGGGTGGCCGTCGCCATCAACGCCTTCAACCGGGTCTCCATCATGAGCAAGCACCCGGTGCGGGCCCTTCCGGGGCAGTGAGGTGAGGGCGGTCCGGCCCGGGTGTTCCCGGATGCCGGGTGCCGCACCGTCCGCGTGACCGCGTGACCGCGTGACCGCGTGACCGCGTGACCGCGTGACCGCGTGACCGCGTGACCGCGTGACCGGGTTTGCGGGCGGTCGGCCGTGGTCGTCCTGTCCGGTGTCCAGCTGTTCGGTTTCCCTCGAACTCCAATCAAAGTGCCACTCTGCGTGTTATTTGGGGCATATCCCGACATGTGCACCTTAGGTTGTGGAACGACTCCACTCGGGTGGCGCCGTGCGCCACCCCGGTAACGCGTTCCGAGGTGCCGTGCGGGGCTGTCCCGTACGGCTGAGGACGCCACGGGGCCAGGAACGAGGAAAGGCAGAGCAGGTGAACGTGGTCGGCGTCATCATCTCCGGGGCTGTCGCGCTGGTGATCACCGTGGCACTCACCGCGGTCGTCCGCGGACTTGCCCCGGTCATCGCGGCGAAGAGCGGCCGCCGGGGGCCCCGGCGGACCGTCGGTACGGGCGTCGCGGTCGTCATGGCGACCACCGGCGTCATGCTCGCCGCGCCCCGACTGGGCCTTCCGGAGCCCGGATCCGGCGTGCGCATCCTGCTCGCCGCGTCCGCCGCGGTCGCGGTGCTCGGACTGGTGAAGGAACTGCGCCCGGTGGGCGCCCGCATCGAACTCGTCTTCCACGCCGTACTGGCGGCACTCGTCGCGGCGTTCTCCGGACTCTCCCCGGTGGCAGCGGTGTGCGGAGCCGTACTCATGGTGGTTCTCACCCACGCGCTCCAGTTGCTGGAGGGCTCCGACGGTACGGCGGCCGGTGTGACCGTCGTCCTCGCCGCCGGACTGCTCACGTGCGCGGCGGCCGACCACCACCCCGGAACCGTGCTGCTGCTTGCCGTGGTGGCCGCCTCCGTGTCCGGCGTCCTGCCGTACAACTGGCCCCCCGCACGTGTCTTCTACGGCTCCTGCGGCTCGCGGTACACGGGCTTCCTGCTCGCCGGATCCGTCCTGCTGCTGCTCGCCGGCGCCCCGTCCGGGAGCGCCGCGTGGGTCTCGGTACCCGCGCTGATGACGGTGGCCCTCGCCGACCTGGTCCTCGTCCTGCTGTCGCGGCGGAAGGCGGGCCGACCGCTCCTGGCGCCCGCCCAGGACCACGCCGTCCACCGCCTGCGCCGTCTGCGGCTCACGCCGCGGGGAGCGGCGGTCACCCTCATCCTGGCGACGGCGGCCTGCGCCACCACCGGGACGCTGATTCACACCGACGTGCTCCACCCGGCGCGAGGGCCTCGCGATGCTCCGCGAGCAGGCGGCCCGGACCCCGAAGGGGCAGTGGGT
>NZ_JBSFVR010000554.1:0-3375 GCF_053592415.1 Streptomyces sp. NPDC002690
CACGCGACCCGGCGCGCGGACGGCCGCCGTGGCGTCGCGCTGTTGACAAATACCCTTGCCGATTCCGCACACTGGTCGCCATGAGGGAACAGGCACAGCACGACCCCGCACTGGACGCGGTGCTTTCCGGGGTCGGCCCCCGGCTGCGCCGCCTGCGCAAGGACCGTGAGGTGACCCTCGCCGCCCTCTCGGCGGCCACGGGTATCTCGGTCAGCACCCTCTCCCGGCTGGAGTCCGGCGGCCGCCGCCCCAGTCTGGAGCTGCTGCTGCCCATCGCCCGCGCCCACGAGGTCCGGCTCGACGATCTGATCGGCGCTCCGCCCGTGGGCGACCCCAGGGTCCGGGCCGAACCGGTCGTCCGCCACGGGCGGACCATGTACCCGCTCACCGCCCGGCCCGGCGGTCTCCAGGCGTACAAACTCGTCCAGCAGGGCGGTACGGGCGAACCCCGCGAGCAGCGCACCCATGAGGGCTACGAATGGCTGTTCGTCCTCTCCGGGCGGTTGCGGCTGCTCCTCGCCGACCACGACCTGGTGATGGGACCGGGTGAGGCCGCCGAGTTCGACACCCGGCTGCCGCACTGGTTCGGCCCCGCCGGGGAGGAGACGGTGGAGTTCCTGAGCCTCTTCGGGCCGCAGGGTGAACGCATGCACGTCATCGCCCGGCCCAAGACCGGCTGACGGGTCCGGAACGGGCCGCCCCGCACATCCCCCTCCCGGCCGTTTCCAGGCTCCTCGGAGTGTTCCCACGGGAGCAAGCGACCGCTTAGTATGCGCCGGAGCAGGAGTTACGCCGACAGGTTTGTGGAGGCCTTCATGCAGGCATGGCGAGTGCACCGGAACGGCGAACCGAGCGAGGTGATGACCCTCGACGAGACGGACCGCCCGGTCCCCGGCGAGGGCCAGGCACTCCTCAGGGTGCGTGCGGCGAACATCAACTTCCCCGATGCGCTGCTCTGCCGGGGCCAGTACCAGGTCAGGCCCCCGCTGCCCTTCACGCCCGGGGTGGAGATCTGCGGTGAGACCGAGGACGGACGCCGGGTCCTCGCCACCCCCGCACTCCCGCACGGCGGCCTCGCCGAGTACGTCGTGGTGGACGAGGCGTCCCTGCTGCCCGCCCCCGACGCGCTGGACGACGCGGAGGCCGCGGCCCTGCACATCGGCTACCAGACCGGCTGGTTCGGCCTGCACCGCAGGGCCCGTATCCAGCCGGGCGAGACCCTCCTCGTGCACGCCGCCGCCGGGGGAGTGGGCAGCGCGGCCGTCCAGCTCGGCAAGGCCGCCGGAGCCACCGTCATCGGGGTGGCCGGAGGGCCCGAGAAGGCCGCCGTCGCCCGCGAACTCGGCTGCGACCTCGTCATCGACCGGCGCACCGAGGACATCGTCGCCGTGGTCAAGGAGGCCACCGGCGGGCGCGGCGCGGACGTCGTCTACGACCCGGTCGGCGGCGACGCCTACGCCAAGTCCGTCAAGTGCGTCGCCTTCGAGGGCCGGATCGTCGTCGTGGGCTTCGCCGGCGGCACCATCCCCACCCCGGCGCTCAACCACGTCCTCGTCAAGAACTACTCCGTCCTCGGACTCCACTGGGGCCTCTACAACACCAAGGACCCGGCGGCCGTCCGCGCCTGCCACGACGAGCTGACCGAACTGGCCGACCAAGGGCTCGTGAAACCGCTGGTCAGTGAGCGTGTCCCGATGTCCGCCGCAGCGGACGCCGTCCAGCGGGTCGCGAACGGCACGACGACCGGCCGCGTCGTCGTCCTGCCGACCGGAGGAGCCCGATGACCACCGTCGACGCCCCCGAGCTGCTCCGCCGCACGCGCGAGCTGCTCGCCGCACACCCTCCGGCCACCACCGGACGTACCGAGTTCCTGGGCGCCCGTTTCGACGCGGGGCTCGCCTGGGTCCACTACCCGGTGGGTCTGGGCGGCCTCGACGCCCCCCGTTCCCTCCAGCCCGTCGTCGACGCCGAACTCGCCGCCGCCGGCGCCCCCGACAACGACCCCCGCCGGATCGGCATCGGCCTCGGCATGGCCGCCCCCACCATCCTCGGCTTCGGCACGGACGAGCAGAAGCAGCGGTTTCTGCGCCCCCTGTGGATCGGCGAGGAGGTCTGGTGCCAGCTCTTCAGTGAGCCCGGTGCCGGCTCGGACCTTGCCGCGCTCTCCACCCGGGCGGTCCGCGACGGTGACACCTGGATCGTCGACGGACAGAAGGTCTGGACGTCCAGCGCCCACCTCGCCCGCTGGGCCATCCTCATCGCCCGCACCGACCCCGACCTGCCCAAGCACCGGGGCATCAGTTACTTCGTCTGCGACATGACCGACCCGGGCGTCGACGTGCGCCCGCTGCGGCAGATCACCGGCGAGGCCGAGTTCAACGAGGTCTTCCTCACCGGGGTCCGCATCCCCGACAGCAGGCGCCTCGGTCCCGTCGGTGAGGGCTGGAAGGTCGCGCAGACCACGCTCATGAACGAGCGCGTCTCGATCGGAGGAGCCCGTATCCCTCGCGAGGGCGGGATGATCGGCCCCGTCTCACGCACCTGGCGCGAGCGCCCCGAACTGCGCACCCCCGACCTGCACCAGCAACTGCTCACCCTCTGGGTGGAGGCCGAGGTCGCCCGGCTCACCGGGGAACGGCTGCGCCAGCAGCTCGTCGCCGGGCAGCCCGGCCCCGAGGGCTCAGGAATGAAGCTCGCCTTCGCCCGGCTCAACCAGGAGATCAGCGGGCTGGAAGTCGAACTCCTCGCCGACGAAGGACTGCTCTACGGCGAGTGGACGATGCGCCGCCCCGAGCTGGTGGACTTCACCGGCCGGGACGCCGGCTACCGCTACCTGCGCTCCAAGGGCAACTCGATCGAGGGCGGCACCAGCGAAGTGCTGCTGAACATCGTCGCCGAGCGTGTGCTCGGCCTGCCCTCCGAACCGCGCACCGACAAGGACGTCGCCTGGAAGGACCTCTCCCGATGACCGCCCCGCTCCAGCCGGCCGCCACCCCCGATCTCCTCTACTCGCAGGCGGAGGAGGACCTCAGGTCAGCGGTCCGCGCCCTGCTCGCGGACCGGTCCGACGCGCCGTCCGTGATCGCCCGCACCGAGTCCGACACGCCGTACGACCAGCAGCTCTGGAAGATCCTCGCAGCCGACGTCGGTGCCGCCGGACTGCTGGTGCCGGAGAAGCTCGGCGGCCTCGGTGCCACCCACCGGGAGGCGGCGGTCGTCCTGGAGGAGCTCGGACGGGCCGTCACCCCGTCCCCGTACCTGACCAGCTCCGTCGTCGCGACGGCCGTCCTGCTCGCCCTCGGTCCCGAGGACGGACCGGCGGCCACGCTGCTCGGCGACCTCGCCGCGGGACGCCGCACCGCCGCGCTCGCCGTG